>JBJDZF010000168.1:0-12301 GCA_051867855.1 Eubacteriales bacterium | reverse complement strand
ATGCTACGACTACATCTTACGTAATTTATTTTACACGATTTCACCCGTAAAGAAAAGTAAGCAAAAAGAAAATGCTACGGACAGCATTTTTTAAACTGCTCGTATACCTTTCACCCGTAAAGAAAAGTAAGCAAAAAGAAAATGCTACGACTACATCTTACGTAATTTATTTTACACGATTTCACCCGTAAAGAAATGCAAGCAAAAAGAAAATGCTACGGACAGAATTTTTCAAAACTGCTCGTATACCTTTCACCCGTAAGAAAAGTTAGCAAAAACCATAAAGCGATCCCGCCGGCGTAACGTCGTCGGGATCGCTTTTATTTATCATGCTTCTTTTTTATTCTTAACAGCTTTGAATAAACGCGCCTCGGGAGGCGTACAAGCCGTCTTATCGGAATTTTCGACCAGAAAAAGACATATGCCCTGTATTTCAGAGAGCGAAGTCCAACAGGCTTATCGCCCTTGTAAATTTCGCTGACGTAACCGATTACGGCTTCCTTCCTGACCGCTTTTTCAAGCACATACTGGTTGTCACCGCACATGACATATGTGCCGTCTTTATCTATTTTCATGACGCGGTGAAGCACAAACTGTCCGTTTGGTCTGCGGTAAAAGGCGATATCGTGTTTTCTCGCCGGAATCTCCGTATTTCTTTTCAGCACCACGGAATCTTCCCCCTGCACGATCAGCGGAAGCATACTGGTCCCTCTCGGGTACATTCTGAATTCCCCGCCGCTCGCGAGTATCTCCTCGATAACATCTATCGCATCGGCAAGGTAAAAATCGCCTGTATTATTCAAGTATGGATGCTCCTTCAAGAACTTCTATAAATTTATCGACATCACTCTCGAGCGTTTCACGTCCGACATCGTATTCCTCGAGCATTTTAGTTATAATATCCTCTTTTTCCGCCCCGGATGAAAGCATATTCCATATGAATTTTCCGGTATCGTTGAGCTTTATCATTCCCTTGAAATTCTTGCTTGCCTCCCCGAGTGCGATAACAACGCTCTGACCAGCAATTTCCCTTAAAACAAATCCCTCTTTGATTTTCATCCTTATTCTCCTTTATCTTCAAGAACTGTATTATTCATACCGCCGTACGCCACCTCTGCGGCTTGAAGCGAAATATTGCATCCGAGAACATAGCACGGGACTGTTGTCAGCATTCTGTCGAGCAACGGAAAAAGCTTATCCACCGACTCAATATCAGACGGTGTAAGTATCTGGTGAAAGACTCTCATAACCGATTCGTCGGGACCTATACGCCTGATACTGTTTTCCTGTGCTCTCTCGATAAAGCAAATTGCGCACAGCGGCACCGAAGCGTTTGTATTCAGACCCTCTTTACCGCACCACGGGGTACCGTAAGCATACAAGTGCTCACCCTCAAAGCGCATTATCGGCTTGTCCCCGTTTATGACGTGTACGGCATCTCCGAAACGCTCCTTCCAGAGACCAATATGTGTAGATTTTCCGGTTCCGCTCGGTGCAGAGAAAGCGTATCCCTTGCCCTCATACTCGATAACCGCGCTGTGAAAAAGGAACGCATTGAATTCCACCGGCAAGCGCTTGCATATGCTGCGATATATGCAGATACCCTCGGCATATCCCCTTGAGACCGGAATCTCGGCGATGGCGATCTCTGCATCAATCTCCTCCTCCGTAACACTCACGGTCATATCCACATTCTGCGGCATATCGGTTATATAATCGGCGCAAAGCCTTTCCGTATACCTGTATTTATTATCAACGGCAACATACAGTCCCGCCATTCGAATACAAAACATAGTCCCCCCTGAAAATTGCGATACGAAGCACGCATCTCCACGCATATAATTTTAGCACAAAATCACGTATGTTTCAACCTTAAAAAGCAAACACCGCGCCGAAAATAAGGTGCGGTGTTTGTTTATTTTGTACAAATCAGAACTCATCGATATTATCGGTGACGTACTTGAACATCTTGCGCTGTATGTACTTTCTGTTGCCGACGAGATAATCCCTGACATACTTGAGATTGAGAGGCTTTGACGCTTTCAGTTGCTTGATGGTTTTAGCCATCTCGGATTCTGCGTTCTGCTCGAGACCGTTTGCGATAAACTCAACTGTTTCATCCGAAGCGAGCAAAAAGCACTTCCAACCTGCCTCCGAGTCAAACTCCGCAAGGTCGTACAGCAGTTTATATGCCACGATAGGTCTGAAATTCGTATCCATGTCAATATACGGGTTGTCAAGCGCCCTGTCAGTCCACAGCTTGCCCTCGGAGGGAGCGTAAGTGGAAAGATACTTGTTCATTCTGGAGTTCACGTCCGCGAATGTGAGCTTCTGAACGGGTATATTGCGATTGGTCTTTGAGTTGAAAAGAAAATAATTGGGTTTGGTATCTCTTGTAAGCATAAACAAGTAAAAGATTTCTCCCGCAAGAAGAAGCACGAGAAACGCAGTTACAAACAAAAGCACTTTTACAAGCGTACCGCCGCTGTATGTAATTCCCACTATCAGCAAAGCAACGGCAACAGCGGCACCTACACCGCTTGCAATGCCGAGAATCATTTTCAGTTTGCTCTGTTCCATTTTAAACAATCCTCTCCTGTCCGCCGCCGAACACTGTGCAGGGCAGAAACATCACATAAATTTCTAATCTAATTATAACATATGATTTTGTGCTTGTCAATTAATAATGTAAAATTATCGGAAATTATTGTAAGGGTCAAACAGAAAGATCCGCCCTAACGGCAAATATTTCTCTGAGCACGGCGGCAATCCTGCCGAATGACTCGAGCGACATTTTTTCATTAGGTGAATGTATGTCAACTATATCGGGACCTACCGAAATAATATCTGCGTCGGGAAGCGCCGACTTGATTATTCCGCATTCAAGTCCTGCGTGTATCACATCCGCGCGTATCTTCTTCCCAAAGAGACGTTCGTAAATTTCGTTATATTGCACAAGCAGATTGCTCTGCCCCGTATACGACCAGCCCGGGTAACGGTTCCGATGTATCACCTCTGCTCCGCACAGCGCACCGAGACGGTCAAGCTCTGATTCGGACGCGTCAAGAAGCGCGTCGGAATCGGAACGTGTAAGCAGTGCAACGTTTATCTTTCCATCGTCCTGTGATATGATTCCCACGTTTCTTGAAAGCTGCACAAGACCCGGAAGTCTGTTGCTCATACCGAGAACACCGTTGCGTACGACGGAGAGAAAATCGATAATATGACGGCTCGTATCGTCGTCCGCCGCCGCTGCGGGGTACCCTGCATCCGGCAGACAGGTAACGAAAAATCCCGAATCAAGCTCGCAAAGCTCTCCGGATATCTCTCGTGCACACCTTTGAGCGATCTGACGCACAAGCGTCGCGTCATCGGTACTGACTGTGCAGAATGCCTCGCGCGGTATTGCATTATCCTTGGAGCCGCCCCCCACCGCCAAAATATTTACGCGGGTCTGTGCCGCGACGGCGCCAAGTATCCGTCCGAGCAGGACATTTGCACTTGCACGACCGCAGGCTATGTTCTCACCCGAATGTCCTCCGAAGAGCCCTCCGACCGATATTTTTACCCTTTCCGACGCCGCAGCATCTGCGCTGTACTTTGGTGTAAACACCACGTCCGTTCTCACGCTGCCCGCGCATCCGACCACCACGCTGCCCTCGTCCTCGCTGTCAAGGTTAATAATGCGCCGCGCGAAAATACGGGAATAGTCAAAAAATTTGGCTCCGTCGAGCCCAACCTCCTCGCAAACCGTGAAAAGGCACTGACATTCCGGGTGATGCTCAAAGCCGCCGTCTATGAGATAAAGCATAATTGCGACCGCCGCTCCGTCATCGGCGCCGAGCGTTGTTCCGTCGGCGCTCAAAAATCCGTCTTGCTCGACGACTCTTATCCCCTCCGTAAGGAAATCATGCACCGTATCCCCGTTCTTTTCGCAGACCATATCGGTATGTCCCTGAAAAAGTATCGGCGGTACGTTTTCGTACCCCTCGGTTGCGGGAAGATTCACAAGCACGTTGTTCTTTTCGTCCCTGTAAGCGCAAAATCCGCGCGCCTCGGCAAAGGCGCATATGTGATCCGCAATTATCTCCTCATGATACGACTGCCGCGGCACGGCACACACCTCGAGAAAGAGCTCTTTCAGTCTTGCCGGCACCTCAAAAGTTTCACTCATATTAATCTCCATTCCGCCGCAGGCGGCTCAAATAAATATTGAAATTGCTCGTATCTGCAATGCAGATCAAAATGGGTTGGGTCCCATTTTGAGAGCAATTTGGGCGTGAAAAAGATGTATTTCACTTAAAAGCACGCAGAACTTTCACGCATTTCTCCTGCCTAAATATTCGTAAAAAGTCAAATGCGCAGGCGCCGACGGGCGGTGCCTGCGCTTCATCAGGTTATAAATAACTCTACATACTACGAAACATATTAAAACACGGCGATATCCGCATCCGGCACTCACATTCTGTTTCGTCTGAATCTCGAAAGATCCACCGTTCCCTCGGGCATATTGTCGAGATACCGGAGCGAGCGTCCGGTTCCGAGTGCCACACACATTACGGGATCCTTCGCCACACGCGTCTTTATTCCGGTCACGTCCTCAATAAGCCTGTCGAGTCCGAAGAGCAGACTGCCCCCGCCCGTCATGACTATGCCGTCGCGGAGAATATCACCGATAAGCTCGGGCGGTGTTTGCTCAATGACCGAGCAAATGGCGTCGAGTATCGCGGAAATAGGCTCCATAAGTGCCTCGAGCATTTCCTTTGAAGAAATCGTAATTTCCTTGGGTAGCCCCTGAAGCAGGCATCTGCCCTTGACGTTCAGCTCCTTTGCCTCACCGTGCTCATACACCGCACCTATGCGTATTTTTATGTATTCCGCGGTTCTTTCACCAATGAGAACATTGTATCTCCTGCGGACATACCGCATTATCGCCTCGTCAAATTTGTCGCCCGCGATCTTGATCGACTCCGAAACGACGACGCCTCCGAGCGACACCACCGCTATATCGGTGGTTCCTCCGCCGATATCGACTATCATGTTTCCGCTCGGGCTGTAAATGTCGAGTCCTGCGCCGATGGCAGCCGCAACGGGTTCCTCGATAAGATACGTCTTTCGCGCACCCGCCTGTGTTCCTGCGTCAATTACCGCTCTTTCCTCCACCTCGCTGATACCCGTGGGGATGCAGATCATCACTCGCGGCGGAAAGACCGCATTGCCGCACGCCCGCCGTATGAAATACTGTATCATTTTCAGAGTGACGTCGTACTGGCTTATCACCCCGTCGCGCAAAGGTCGGATCACCGATATATTTTCGGGAGTCCTGCCGAGCATTGCCTGCGCGTCTTTACCCACCTTTGTAATACACTCGGTATTTGTGTCGATGGCGACAAAGGACGGCTCTTTCAGAACCACTCCCTTTCCCTGCACATAGACAAGAACGGTAGCGGTTCCGAGATCTATTCCGATATCCTTTGAAAAAATCTGTTTTGGATTCTTTTTAAACATCCTGATCTCCGTTTACACCGCGTATAAATAAGAAATATCTGCTATTATTATACACGCTCGCACCCGCAAATGCAAGCATTAATTTTGTCGTAAATGCACTTATTGTGTCATTGCGACCGAAAGTCCGCAGATAATTATCCGATTTGGGGAACGGACTGCGGCGGCACATTCCGCCATGCTGCTTCCGGTCGTCACAATGTCGTCGAAAATAATGATGAGTTTTCCGTCAGCCTGATTTGCAAATTCAAAGCTCGGTAAAAACTTTCCCGCCACGTTTCCGGCACGCGAGCTTGCGTTGAGCTTCTTTTGCTCTTTACCTCCCCTGCGTACGATCAGCGGCAGAAAACGTGTACCCGTAAGCGTTGCCAGCTCTTCTGCAATGAGGCGCGATTGGTCAAAACCGTATTTGATTATCGCCTTTCGGCTTCTCGGCACGTTTGTTATGACTGTGTCCTCTGCCGCGGCACCCGTTTGCCGCATTATTTCGTATACTCTGTGAGAAAGCTCATCGGCAATGAAGTGCGTGACGCGGGGATTTTTGTTATGCTTGATATAGTACAGGATTTTATTGCTCGGAGAGGACGACTCCGACGCTCTGTACGGAACCAGCTTTTTGAGTGTTGCCACTCCCGCCTTTGCAAGCGCTTTAGGCATACAGTCACATTCCACCGCCGCCTTTGCGCAAACTGGACATTCCGATGCCTTTGCGGCGTCCCATTTTGCCCTGCAATCGGGACAAAACGCATCCGCACGCGCTTCGTACGGCAAAAGCTCGCCGCACCCGGCGCATTTTCTTATCATAATGAATCGTCCGATAAACTCGTCGAATTTCATTTTTCATCACCCGCAAGCAGACCGCAAAGCCCGGTATACCTCATTGCCTGCCTGTTGTTTGCGATCATCTGTGTGATTATCTCCTCCCTGCCCACGATTATCGCCATATTCTGCGCACGCGTTACCGCAGTGTACAGAAGATTTCTTGTCAGCAAAAGCTGCGGCGCGTTACAGGCGGGAATTATTACTATCGGATATTCGCTTCCCTGGCTCTTGTGAACGGTGACGGCATATGCGTGCTCGATATCCTCCAGCAGAGTGAAGTCGTAGCAGACCAGCCTGTCGTCAAAGCCGATGAGCATCTCCTTTTCTCCGTGATTGATCTCGAGTATCGTCCCTATGTCGCCGTTGAACACTCCGCTTCCGTCCTTGCCGTCGCCCTCACGCGTCCAATACAGGTCATAATTGTTTCGTGTCTGCATGACGCGGTCACCCTCACGAAAAACAACGTCGCGGTATCTGTATTCTTTTTTATCCGCACTGTGCGGGTTAAGCGCCGCCTGAAGCATCAGGTTGAGGTTTTCCGTGCCCGCCTCCCCTTTGCGCGACGGACAGGTGACCTGAATACCGCCCCGCGCCATCTCTCCGTATGTTCTCGGAAGTCTGACGGCACACAGCTCGACTATCGTTCTTGCCGTCTGTGCGTCGTCCGTACGCGGCAAAAAGAAGAAGTCGTTGTCCTTTACGTCCAGCACCGGCATCTTCCCGGTATTAATACGGTGTGCATTGGTAACTATCAGACTGCTCTGCGCCTGCCTGAATATCTCGTTGAGGCGCACGGTTGAAAATCGGTTACTCTGCACAAGGTCGTGCAGAACGTTCCCCGCCCCCACCGACGGCAGCTGATCCGCGTCACCGATAATTATGATCCTCGCTCCGGGCTTTACCGCCTTAAGCAATGCCTCCATCAGATATACGTCTATCATCGACGCCTCATCGACGATGATCACGTTCTGTTCGAGCAGATTGAATTCGTCTCTGGCAAACGCCGCTCTTCCGCCGTCATCGTATCCCATCTCGAGCAGACGGTGAATCGTCTTTGCCTCGCGGGAGGTTGATTCCGAGAGCCTCTTTGCCGCGCGCCCCGTCGGTGCCGCCAGTGCGACCTCGAAATCCATACTTTCGAAAATATGTATAAGCGCCCTCACCACGGTGGTCTTTCCGGTTCCGGGACCTCCCGTCAGCACCAGCACTCCGTAACGCAGAGCATCGGTTATCGCCTTCTTCTGGAGCGACGCATAGCTTATTTTATTATTCCTTTCCTCCGTTTCGACAAAGCGGTCTATATCGCGCAGATCGACCGATGGACACATTTTTTCAAGCTCCGACAGCTTTTCGGCGATATATTTTTCCGCATAATACGCCTGCGGAGTATATATCATCTGCTCCCCCTCGCACATACGGTATTTCAGCTTATCCTGCCGGAGCAGCTCTCCGATGCCGTCCTCGGCGTCCTCGGGGGTTATGCCGAGCATTCCGGCGGCACTGTCACGAAGCTTACCGCGCGGCAGGCAAACGTGACCGTTACGAATGGAATTGCTTGAAAGAAGATATATGATCCCGCTCATAATGCGGTCGAAATTATCGTTTGTAACCCCGAGCTTTTTAGCCATAAGGTCCGCGCTCTCAAAGCCTATACCCTCAATCTCGTTGCAGAGTCTGTAAGGATTTTTCCTCGCGATATCCACAGACGCGGAGCCCCACTTCTTGTATATCTTCACAGTTGTTGCGGAACCGAAATAATCCCTGAAGAAAAGCATGGCGGAGCGCATCCCCGTCTGCCTTTTGAAGTCCTCCGAAGCGGCATTTGCAATTTTAAGCGATACGCCCTTTATCTCGGTAAGCCACTGCGGATGGTTCTCGATAACGTCAAAGGTGTCCTCTCCGAATCTGTCAACTATTCTCTGCGCGGTCTTGGGCCCTATACCCTTGACAGTGCGCGAGGAGAGATACCTCAACATCGACGCAGTATCGGCAGGCATACGCCTCTCGTATTGAGAAACGCTGAACTGCCTGCCGTATCTCGGGTTATGCACCCATTTACCGTACACACATATGTCGTCTCCGGCGCCGATAAACGGAAGTGTTCCGACAATAGTTACTATATCGCCGTCCGACGTGGACATATCGCATATGGAATATCCGTTCTCGTCGTTGGAGTATATCACGCCCTCAACGGTCCCCTCAAGTCTCTCCGTATCGGAGCCGTCCCGAATATTTTCAACGTCCGACATATATCCGCGTCCCTCCTTTTATTTTGTGCGCGAGCGCACCGTGCAGACTGCTCAATCGCCCACAATGTAGCAATCCACGCCGTATTTGTCGATGGTATCCATCAGAGTTCCGTCGTCCGCAAAGTCACTGCTCACCATCACCGCCACCCTGCCCCGTCCCACAGCGAGAAACTGGGTAAGCGCGCTCCTGATAAGCAGATCTGCGTTTGAGGCGTCCTCCGGTGTCAGGATCTCTATGGTCAGAATATAATTTGCAGGGGAAAATATCTTCTGCACGGTGAGCCTTACAAGGCTGTAAAGTCCGAACACGGCAAGCAGAGATATGATAATTTCAAGCGCTGTTTTCAGGTACATATTCCGCACCTCCCTCGGTACAGAATATGCCGCGCGACCGTCGGCTGTGCCGAGAGTATGCCTTTATATTTCACGCATTACAAAATCTCATGCGACGACCTGCAAAACCCGCTGTGACGGTGCTCTCACTGTATCATGCGGATTCGGAGAGCACCCGTTAAATACAAGGGTATGGCTCAAAGAAGCTCTCTTTTGAGATCCTCGGCAAGCTCGAGCTTTTCCCACGGAATATCGAGATCCTCACGTCCCATGTGACCGTAAGCGGCGACCTGACAGTATATCGGACGCTTGAGGTCAAATCTCTTTATGATAGCGGCGGGGCGAAAATCGAAATATTTCTCCACCGCAGAGGCGATTTTTTCCTCGTCGACCTTTGCAGTACCGAAGGTGTCTATCATAACTGACACGGGCTTTGCCACGCCGATCGCATACGCCACCTGTACCTCGCATCTGTCTGCAAGATCAGCTGCGACGATATTCTTGGCAACATATCTTGCGGCGTAAGACGCCGAACGGTCGACCTTTGTCGGGTCTTTACCCGAAAACGCTCCGCCGCCGTGACGCGAATATCCGCCGTAGGTATCGACGATAATTTTTCGACCGGTAAGTCCTGTATCCCCTGCGGGACCGCCTATTACAAATCGTCCCGTGGGATTTATATATATCTTGGTCATATCGTCGAGAAGCTCTGCGGGTATTACTGCCTTTATCACCTTCTCGGTGAGGTCGCGGTATATTGTCTCATGCTCCGTTTCCGCGCTGTGCTGTGCCGAGATAACGACCGTATCGACGCGAGCCGGAACTCCGTCGTGATACTCCACCGTCACCTGCGTTTTTCCGTCGGGACGGAGATACGGAAGCGTACCGTTCTTGCGCAGTTCCGTCAGCTTTCTCGCGAGCTTATGAGCAAGAGAGATCGGCATCGGCATAAGCTCCGGCGTTTCGTTGCACGCATATCCGAACATCATTCCCTGGTCTCCCGCTCCGGTGTCGAAGCCGTCGTCCTCAAGCCCCTCCTTTGCCTCGAGGGACTTGTCCACTCCCAGCGCAATGTCGGCAGACTGCTCGTGTATCGAGCTTATCACGGCACAGCTGTCGCAGTCAAAACCGAATTTTGCTCTCGTATATCCGATATCACGAACGGTAGCACGTACTATGCTCTGTATATCGACATACGCTTTGGTGCTTATCTCGCCCATAACCGTCACCAGACCCGTAGTGCAAAACGTCTCGCACGCCACTCTCGCGTCGGGATCCTTTGCGAGCAGCTCGTCGAGTATCGCGTCGGAAATTTTGTCGCATATTTTATCGGGATGTCCCTCCGTCACCGATTCGGATGTAAACAAAACCTTTTTCATTTTTAACCTCGTTTTTTCATTATTCCGCATATTTACACAAAATAAGGCAACCCGGTCTTTACAGACGGAGTTGCCCTTCTCTCATCTGTCAGGAATTAGCACCTTACACACGCAGGTTGCCGTGGTTTCACAGAGCCTGTCTCTCCGCCACTCTCGATAAGAAATATTCAATTCGGCTTTTTCCGGACATTTTCTTACACTGAAAAGTATATCACAGAGCGCCGCTTTTTTCAATAGGTTTTTGCATTATTCAGCGCGTCCGTCGAAAATTACGGAATTATGGCGGCGATGCCGTACGAAACCAGAGTCATCACCACGCCCGCGCAGATAACTCCGACAAACGCGGAAAGCAGAGCCTTCCAGAATTTCATTTCAATAACCGCCGCAACAAGCGAGCCGGTCCATGCTCCCGTCATCGGAAGCGGTATTCCGACGAACAGCGCGACGCCCCAGAAGGAATACCTCTCTATCTTCTCGCGATTCTTCTCTGCCTTTCGGTTGAGAAATCCGGCTATCTTATTGAAGAAAGTAATTCTGGATCTGCCCATCCATTCGATTATCTTCCTGATGAAAAGCAATATGAACGGCACGGGAAGCATATTACCCGCTACGCTCAACAGAAAACTCTGCCACCACGGAAGACCGAGACCGGCCCCGAGGGGAATTGCCCCGCGCAGTTCAATGACGGGTATCATCGAGCAGAAAAAGACGCATAGTTCTCTGCCCACGGTCTCAAGGAAAAAACTTTTGATCGCCTCTACCATAATTTATATCCCTTTTCGGCATTTAAGCTTTTTTGTTCAGAAAGAACGAATAAGTAGGAAGACCGCCGCAATTGAAACGGCAATTACCAGCACGGCGCAAACCGTCACTATGACAGAACGCTTTTTGTTTACCTCGCCGGCAGACGTTGCACTGAATGTACCTTCAATAAATCCGGTTTTTTTGAGTATGTTTGACAAAGGCTTATACAACAGAAGCACAACCGCCGCGTTCAGAACGGCCTTTATAACATTAAACGGAAGCAACAATGAAGGAATAAGTCTGACCACATCTGCCGTCGTACATCCCATATATCGGGGCGTGATAAAAAGGTTTGCAAGCAACATCACTGCCGTCATGGCAAATGCTCCCGACAGCAGTCCGACCACTGCGCCGTAAATCGTTTTTTTATATTTATAGATTACACCCGCGGTTACACAAAAGGCAAGTGAACCGAGGGCATTCATTACAAATCCGTACGGTCCCGTTCCGCTTATGGTTATCATCTCTACAAAAGGCACGATAACCGCGATAGCAATTCCGTAAACAGGGCCGAAAAGCATTGAACAAAGTGTTATTACCGCATCCTTGACGTCAAGAGTCAGAAATTGAACCGGTATTTTTACAAACAGCATACACACGTATGCAAGCGCGCAGAACAATGCCAATATTGTAATTCTTTTTATTCTGAATTTACTACTGTGTTTCATTTTATCTCCCCAAACGCATTATGCAATATTCAAAGGGAGAAGATCAATGGAAAACTGTATTCCGCCGGGCTTTATTTCGCCGGGTATAACCGCAGTGTCAAAAAGTTCTGCGAATAAAAAATCCGAACGCAAAAAGCATCCGGGGATTTATTTGCCGTTTTATCTTCTCTCATCCAGACTTTACTGTCGGCACAGTATTTTCAACTGTTCGGCTCCGTTTCGGAGTTCGCGGGCTTTTACCGCCGGTATGGAATTTCACCAATCCCCAAAGATTGTTTTTCGGGCGGTACAACACCGCCATAAATTGCCCTTGGCACAGGTTCACACCGCTGCCTGAAGCAAATCCTGCCGCAATAACGGCAGATATAAACGCAAGTTTTTACGAATCACTATGTCATCCGGAGGCATATGCCTCCGGATGACACTTGAATAAAACGTTATCTTATGCGAGGATCTTGGATACGACGCCCGAACCAACGGTTCTGCCACCCTCACGGATAGCGAAACGAAGTCCCTCTTCGCAAGCGATAGGTGTGATGAG
>JBJDZF010000167.1:0-4304 GCA_051867855.1 Eubacteriales bacterium | reverse complement strand
CGCCGTTCCAGACATCCTCGGCACTGTGCCGATTCCTCACTGGTACATATTTTATTTTCATAAAGAGTATATAATTTTCGTACAGCGACCGGTGACAGATTAGGCATTACGACATTAGCGCCTGCTTTCAGTCCAAGCTCCCGCCCTTGCGGATGTATGGTGCCAAGTGCAGTTGTTGCCGGGATCAGTGCATAAGGAAACGCAAGCCTCAAAATAGCAATCAGCCGCAGAGTAAGCACTAAACTGCCGCTTTCAAAAGATGAGAACGGTGTATCCTGATGTGTGATATACGGTCCAATACCAATCATATCCGGCTGCAGATCCTGTAAAAAACGAATATCCTCTATTATCATATCGGTGGTCTGATAGGGCGAGCCTACCATAAAACCAGAACCTACTTGATATCCGATATCTTTCAAATCATAGAGGCATTGTTTTCGGTTGTTCAGACTCATATTTTCAGGATGGAGCTTACGGTAATGCGAATCGTTTGCAGTCTCATGCCTAAGAAGATAGCGATTAGCGCCTGCATCAAAGAACGCTTTGCAGCTTGCTTTGGATTTCTCGCCAAATGATAATGTGATGGCGCAATCATCAAAACGGCTTCGTATCTCCGAAATAATATCACAGAGCAGGGAATCCGTGTAATACGGATCCTCACCTCCCTGCAAAACAAATGTACGAAAGCCGAGTCGATAGCCCTCTTCACAGCAGGAAAGGATCTCCTCTTTGCTCAGACGGTAACGCTGTAACTTTCGGTTATCTCTGCGAATACCGCAATAGTAACAATTATTGCTGCAATAATTTGTAAACTCAATCAGTCCTCGGATGTACACCTCGTCTCCGTAGATTTCTCTGCGTCTCCAATCGGCTGCACGGAAAAGAATATCATCGTTTTCATCCCCTTCAAGCAACAGCTTCAGCTCCGCGTCCGGAAGGGTTCTTTCTGATTTTAGTTTTTCTGTTAAATCAATCATTTTCATAATCTTTCTCACATATTCTCATTGCAAACATCGTCTTGGTTCTCTGATCGAAATCATCGGAACCAAATGAATACATAAACACCTCCTTGCATATAGAAGCCATACTGCATCGACAATACAGCATGATATTTGGGCCTGCAAGGACGCATTAAACACACAAAACCTATGCATTTAATAAGTTATATTATAAGGGCTTTTTATCGCGTTGTCAAGAGCAACCGAATGAGAATCGAAACGTTCATAATTATTTTCGTAATAGGTCTTGACAGAACAAAAAAAAGGTGCTATAATAAAACCTATAAAACCGATAGGTTTAATTGGATATCAGCTGGAGGTGTGTTGATGAAACAAATACATGCCGGGGTGCGATGTTGATGCGTTTTGTTTTTTACAGAACCCGAGCCGCAAATCATATAAATATTGAATAAGGAGTGATAACCCATGAAAACCTATGACAGAGTAACAGATTTGATCGGAAAAACACCGCTTTTGAAGCTCAACAATTACGGCAAGCTGAAAGAGCTCGGCGCGGCCATTTACGGCAAGCTTGAATACTTCAATCCTGCGGGAAGCGTGAAAGACAGAATTGCTAAGGCTATGATTGATGACGCAGAAGCAAAGGGCGTGTTGAAGCCGGATGCCGTAATCATTGAGCCGACCAGCGGCAACACAGGGATCGGACTTGCGGCGGTGGCGGCGTCACGCGGATATAGAATTATTCTTACCATGCCTGAAACCATGAGCATGGAACGCCGCAATCTTTTGAAGGCATACGGTGCCGAACTGGTTCTCACTGAAGGAGCTAAGGGAATGAAGGGTGCCATTGCAAAGGCGCAGGAGCTTGCGGCTGAGACACCGAACAGCTTTATTCCCAGCCAGTTTACCAATGCTGCCAATCCGACAGCCCACCGTAATACAACAGGTCCGGAAATCTGGGAGGACACTGATGGTAAGGTGGATATCTTTGTCGCCGGCGTCGGTACCGGCGGTACCGTTTCGGGTGTCGGTGAATACTTAAAGTGCCAAAACCCGAATGTTAAAGTTGTTGCAGTGGAACCTGCCGGCTCACCGGTGCTTTCCAAGGGTACACCCGGTCCTCACAAAATCCAGGGCATCGGTGCAGGCTTCGTACCGGATACATTGAATACTGAGGTTTATGATGAAGTGATTGCTGTGGAAAACGAAGACGCGTTTGAAACAGGAAGAACCCTTGCAAGAAAAGAAGGTCTGTTGGTCGGCATTTCATCGGGTGCGGCTGTATGGGCTGCGACTGAGCTTGCTAAGCGTCCGGAAAACAAGGGGAAGATCATAGTGGCACTTCTTCCGGATACCGGAGAGAGATACCTCTCCACTCCTATGTTTTCAGAGTAATACGAACGAATAAACGAGGGATTTATGATGAAACTTCAAATATCGGGCAGAATACAGCATGAGATCATAAACGCCGAAGAAACACTCCGTTTCTCCGGCAGCCTCGTTATGCCTGAAAACTGTTGCTGCCTGTGCTGTTTTATCAACACAGGCGGCTTGTTCTGCGTATCATAGCAGAAGAATTGCATCATGAAAAGCTCCGCCTGTTCTCACGCTTTCCCTGTCTGCGGGAAGCAAAGAGAAAACAGGCGGAGCTTTTTGAGTTTTTCGGAAATAACGAGGTGGTTTATATGATAGATACACAGGAAAGCATAACGGCAAAGCTTTGCTCCTTTGCCCGTGCATACCATTCCAATTATGGAAAAGAAAAAATATTTGATGACTATTTAGCCTACGACATGATGGGAAAGGAAGAATACGAGGAAATCGGTCAGCTGATTGAGCATGACTTTGATATATCTCTTTGTGAGCCGCATTATTGCTTTTGCAGTACACGGATCTGCCCGAAGCTGAACCGATATATTTCGCCGATTCCGCTGTCGCGTATCGCTTTTGCAGAGCAGGAACTGTCGCGCTTTGCAAAAGAAACCGGTAAATGCCAATATGTAATCTGCGGCGCAGGGATGGACACCTTCGCATTCCGCAATGAAAACTCAGATATACAGATTTTTGAACTCGATCATCCTGATACACAGAGATACAAGCTGGAGCGTATACGAGAGCTTGAATGGAACATTCCTGAAAATGTACGGTATGTCCCTATAGATTTTTCAAAGGACGATATGACACAGATATTAAAAGCATCCGGTTTTGATCCGTCTGTGCCTTCTTTCTTTGCTATCCTCGGCGTAACATATTATTTGACTCTGCCCGTTTTTGAGCAAACCATAGAGAAGATCAGCCGTATATCCGGTTTCGGAAACAAAGTCGTTTTTGATTATCCGGATGAAAGCACATTTCAAGAGGGCAGCGCGGAGCGTGTTCACCGCCTTTCGGAAATCACGGCGAAGCTCGGAGAACCCATGCAGCACGGCTTCTCCCTGTCGGAAATAGATACAGCTCTTAATCGGCACGGATTTCTGATCGACACACACGAAACTCCGGAAACGATCCAACAACATTTTTTTGATGGCAGAGCCGACAGGCAAAAGGCGTTTGAAAACATACATTTTATTTTAGCAGTGAAAAAGGAGAAATAGAAATGAAACCGTTTATATTTACATCTGAATCAGTGACCAAGGGGCACCCCGATAAAGTCAGCGATATTATTTCGGATTCCATCCTGGATGCTTATCTTGCAAAAGATCCTGCCTCCCGTGTGGCGGTGGAAACAGTTGTGAAAAACAATACCGTTATTCTTGTGGGAGAAATTTCATCCTCCGCAGAAATTGATACCGAATGTGTGGTAAGGCAGGCAATCAGAGATATCGGTTATACCAAAGAAACATTCGGCTTTAACGCTGATACCGCCGAAATCATATCACGACTTGACCGACAATCTCCGGATATCGCACAGGGTGTTGACCGCGCGCTGGAGAACAGAGAAGCACAAGAGAAAGCGGAGCTCGGCGCAGGCGATCAGGGCATGATGTTCGGCTATGCTTCCGATGAAACGACAGAATATATGCCGCTTGCTATATCGCTTGCACATCAACTCGCAAAAAAGCTGACGCAGGTGCGTGAAGACAACACCCTGCCGTATCTTCGACCGGACGGGAAAACGCAGGTGTCTGTGAAATATGAGAAGGAAGTCCCAACCGGGATCGATACAATTGTGGTTTCCACACAACACGATCCGGAGGTTTCACAGGAACAGATTCGGAAAGATGTTATCAGTAAAGTCATAGAGCCTGTCATTCCGAAAGAATGGTACCGTGACAATATCAAAATTCTTGTCAACCCCACAGGCAGATTTGTGATCGGAGGTCCGGTCGGTGACAGCGGACTTAC
>JBJDZF010000166.1:0-4319 GCA_051867855.1 Eubacteriales bacterium | reverse complement strand
CTATACTAAGGTAGACGAAGCCTATGCTCTCACGCTTTACCGTATGAAGATGGCGTATCCTGATGCCGAGATATATTCATTTGGACTTCTTAGACCCGAGGATTATACTAAGTCAATAATCGAAGAGTATAATTTTGTCTTTGAACAGTTAAACGAATATTTCGGTAACGCATTTATTGACCAATACCGCGAGTCGGGTATAACCTACAACAATCACCATAGCTTTATGGTTGAGGCAAGCTGTACTCATCCGATGCCTTGGGGTCATAAGATCATGGCTGAGATGATAATGAAGGCTATGATGGAGAAGGGATAAGGACTGTCGGACCTGCGGACATAAGCCTTGAGAGTGTCAGCAATATGCGGTGGGGATGTCCGCAGATCCTTATCAAACGCACTCATGTGAATATACGCTCCCAATTGTATTTGATTTTTGTCAATAGTTGGGGTGCAAAAGACCTGCAATAATGAAAAAGGTCAACTAAACGCATAGCAAAAGCGCCACGAAGCTAAACGGAGTGGCGCTTTTGCTATGCGTCGGCGCTGGTCTTATGGTAGAACTAAACAGGATTATGTTGCGAAAACGTTTTAGATCATGCAAATCCGTTGGTATTATGACAGAAAAATGAATTAGCAATAGATGTAAACCAGTAGAAATATGTTTTTGCCGTTCGGTTGCAAAAAACTACCGAGTGATTGTTAGATGAAAATAATTATTTGTTCCCCTTTCTCACACTCAAACTCCTCATATGCTTGGAAGTATTGATCTCACGGATCGGATGATTAGCGGTAGTATTTCCAAGATGAAGTCAGCGGATGATTTTCTGTTCATCTTTTTCTGCGCTGCCCATGCCGCCGGATTGTCGGAAAGTGGAGGGGGACATGCTGAATTTCTTTCTGAAACAATCAAAAAAATATCGGTAACTATTAAATCCGCATTCCCGACTGATGGTTTCAAAAGGGAGAGAAGTTTCAATTATTCTGTTTGCCGCCTCTTCCAGCCGCATTTCAACTAACTTCTCCGTAAAGGACATTTTAAACATTGCATGCAGGATGCGGTTGACCTGTCTTGTGGAGACCTTCATATCCTCCGCCAGCTCTTGAATAGAAACCTGAGTCAGATATTTTGAGCGAAAAAACTCGTCGACCATCACACGTGTGAAGCCGCGATAGATGAGATCCTCATTCGGAAATATGACGAGTTGCGCCTGATTGGATAGCCGGATAATTTCGGTAAAGAGAAGCGAGCAGAGGGATTTTATGCTGATGACATAACCGGAGGTTCGCTTTGAGATTTCCTCGGACAACCGATTAAAATAGAATAACAGAACACCGGTGCTATCGTCCAGTATCCGCATTTCGGAGAGCAACTTCTGCAGATTGTTATAGGAGCGGTTGATGAATGGGTCGGATGGCATTCGCTCGGGAGCTTGAACCGAAAACCGAAGATTGAATTGGGTGTAGTCTCCCGATTGAGGCGGCTGGCAATGGTATCTTGCTGTTTTTCCTATCAAACATATCGGTGTCTCTATTCTACATAAACTATGAGTTTTACGGATTTTAATTATCCCGCACCTGAAGGAACCGTACTCAAAAAACTATTCGTTCTCGCACGGAAAAAGTTGATGATATGGAAGTAAAAGGCTTTAAAAGTTAATTATTGATTTTTAAATTGCGAAAACAGAAAGGGGTCTAATTGTGAAAAAAATCAGATATATTTCTCTGATGATAGCGATTTTGATTTTATTTAGCGCTTGCAACAGGAATGTTCCGCCGGATTCGATTTCAGCATCATCAACCTCAGCTGAAATTAATGAGGATATTGCATATTTATTAACTGATTTCCAGCTTGTCCGTTCCGATATGTCGTCATCAAAAATTACAAACGCCATAGTAGCTTTAAACAATACTATTGAAGAGTACAATGGAAGCAAATTGAAAATAAAGACGGATTTTAAGGCAACCGATGAAGCGGATTATGAAGTTCTGATTGGAGATGTAAAAAGAGCTGAGGCACAAGAGATAATATCAACTTTTGTGAAAGGGGATTATACAATCCAAACCGTAAAAACTGCAGCCGGTGCAAAAATCATTATTGCCGGATTTGACGATGACATGACATTGCACGCCATAGAGGAGTTTGAAAAGCTTCTGAAAGACAATTCGGTCTTGAATAACGGTAATATCAGCACATTGGATTTAAAAGTGAATTTTTATGAGGTATATAAAAACTTCAATATTGAATTAGGTGAGCTGAGAGTTGTAGCACAAAGTGATGAGCCCAATGCCAGTATCCCTTGGGGCGTATATCAATATCCCAACTTGTGTTACACAAAGAGCGGTTCAATAATGGCTAACTGGGATATGTGTACTGATTCGTTTACTCAGCCGATACCGATGGAAGGCCCCTCAAAAGCTGTTTCAGATGATGGCGGAGTAACATGGAGGGATGCCACGTCCTCGGATATAAAGGCATACGGCGTACGTATGAGCAACGGTAAGTATTTTGCAGGATTTGTTGGAAAAGGTCTTTACGAAGTCGATTATTTAAACAAATACACACCCGCATTAACCGGTGTTACGGGTATTAAGCTTTATTATGCATCCGATATAAAGGAAGTGGATTACAGCGTTTTACGCGCCAGTGAGTATGATGCAAATACAGGAGAGACAACCACATTTGATATTAAAGTAAACTGGCCGTATATGCCTCAAATGGTGCATTATGACAAATTTATCCATCCCGTTGACAGAATATTTTCTGTAAATTGTGTGAATGATCTGGTAGCTGTCGGCGATGATTTGTATTATTGTACCTATGCGATAGGCTTTGACTCGAAAACCGGTACCTGCAACAAATTCAGCGGCTATTACAGTACATATGTTTTCAAATCCACAGACTGCGGAAGAACATGGGATTATATCTCGCAAGTTTCTGTAACAAAAGATACTTTCAGTACCGCGGAAAAATTTGAGGGCTTTAACGAACCCATGATGGAGCTGATGCCGGATGGTTCTTTTGTAATGTTGCTTCGGACCGGAGATAATCTACCGTGCTATTTTGTGCGTTCGACGGATAACTGCCAAACATGGAGCGATCCTGTAAAATTCGCTGATGTCGGCGTACGTCCGCAGATCATGACACTCGGGTGCGGTGTTACTCTTTCGGTTTTCGGCAGAGACGGCTTGTTTATACGAGGTACAAGCGACCCGTCCGGACTTGTTTGGGAGGCCCCCTTGGAGATTGAACTCTCCGCGTCACCGCCAACAGAAAGACAATCCTGTTATTATACAAAAATGCTTGCCTTGAGTCCTACAGAGGTGTTGTTAATATATACGGATTTCCATTACCCGTTGCAAAATACGGACAAACCGCGATTATTTCCTCGAAAAACAATACTTGTCCGAACGGTAACAATTGTTCCACAAGAGGCAGAAACCGAAGTGACACCGACAAGTGTTTTATGTCAAAATGTTTCCGGTGTATTAAGTGCTTCTAAATCATCGGATTCCAAAAAACGCACTAAAAAAATATAAGCATTTTTTAAGGAGAAAAACATGAGAAAAAATGCCATACGCCGAATTACAGCATTCTCGCTTGCATTGTTGCTCTTAATGCTTCCTCTTTGCAGCTGTAACCAATCGGCAGACACCACAGACACCACAGTCTCCACTGTTGCAACCGTTGACGATAAGAATGACAACTGGTCACATGTACCTGATGTTGATCTGGGGGGAAGAACGTTTAACATATTACGCGGTCGGGCTGTAGTCCCCGAGGCATACAACGGTGAGCCTATCAATGACACAATGTATGAATGTGTGCTATACATTAACGACCGTTTTAATGTTGATATTGTAAGTGTAGCTTCATCTACGGAGTCTGCAAGCGATGATATGCTCGCCGCACAAATGGCAGGACTTACCGCTTATGATCTGGTTTATCCTCATCCTACCATAGGTATACAGGCATTTCTGACAACGGGCTTGCTGACAAATCTCAAAGAAAACCAATACATTAGCCTTAACGGGCCGTGGTATAATCAGTCATTTGTAAACAATTACACTACGAATGGCAAGCTTTATATCCTTGCTTCCGACCTTACGATAGCGGGACAGCCGTTTTTTGGACTGATTTATAACACTGAGAAACTCCAAAATTTAGGTTATGATGATGATTTCTATGAAAAGGCATATGACAAAAAATGGACAATAGACGCTTATACACAAATTATAAAGGAAACCAAAACAATAGACGAAGGCGGAGATAATCAGGAATACGGTTTTATTTATAACTCGCTTGCAACACACCATTTTAT
>JBJDZF010000165.1:0-4338 GCA_051867855.1 Eubacteriales bacterium | reverse complement strand
GTGAGGGACTTCCGCTGAATATCGTTGAAGCAATGATGTCCGGCACTCCGGTTGTAGCAACCTATAACCGAGGGCATAGAGAATTGATACAGGACGAAAAAAACGGCTATTTGATTTGCGGAGACAATATCGAACAAATGGGAAAAAAAGTCTTAGAATTGCTGGCCGATACAGAATCAGCACATAGAATGAAGCAACAGGCGCAGGACGATATAGTGATCTACGGTAAGAGGAATGTTCAATCTGAATTAACAGGCATTTATTTTTCGGAGGGAAAAAATGATTAGGGTTCTTCATGTATTTAATATTATGGGAAACGGCGGCATTGAACACTTTGTGATGGATAGGTATCGGATGATTGACAGGACAAGGGTTCAGTTTGATTTTCTCATAACATCATCTGAGCCGGGATATTTCGACGAAGAAATAAATGAACTGGGCGGAAAAGTATTCCATACCTATTCGCTTTCCAAAAACCCGTTGCGTACCTTTTTAGATATTAAGAAGATTGTAAAAACCAACGGTTATTCGATTGTCCATAGACATACCGGAAATGCGATAGGTTATTTTGACCTGCGGGCAGCAAGATGCGGCGGCGCGAAACATTTGATTATTCACTCACATAATACGAATGCCAAAAGAAAAACCATACATAAGCTTGCAAAGGTATTCCTTTCTTTCGATTGTATTAGGTTTGCATGCAGTGAGGCGGCAGGAAGATGGCTCTTCGGCAATAAGGATTTCCGGGTTATTCCCAATGCGATAGATGTGGAAAAGTATTGTTTTTCTTTAGAAAGCAGAGAAAAAATCCGTGAAAAATACAACTTAAATGACTTATTTGTAGTGGGTCATGTCGGCAGAATGGACTATCAGAAAAATCATTCATTTTTGATTGATATTTTTTATGAACTTCAGAAGAGAATTCCTGACTCAAAGTTGATTTGTGTAGGCGACGGGCATCTAAGAAAATGTATTGCAGATAAGGTCAACTCACTTGGATTAACAGAAAAAGTAGTTTTTACAGGTTCAATCGATAATGTAAACGAAGTGATGAATGCTTTTGATGTGTTCTGTCTGCCGTCAAAGTATGAGGGACTCGGCATAACTTTGATTGAGGCGCAAACAAACGGATTACATTGCATTACATCAAAAGACATGGTTCCTTCAGAGACAGATATTACAGGATTGCTTGAATATATTTCTCTTAAAAAAGATGCGGAGGAGTGGGCTGCAGCAATCATTAAAACAGACAGATCCCGTGATTTATCGTCAATACAGCGTGTGATTGAAGCTGGCTATAATTTGTCGGATTCTGTAAAGCTTCTTCAGTCGTTTTATGAAGGGTTGGAGTAAAAAATGGCATTTTTCAGTATAATTATTCCGGTATACAAAGTTGAAAAATATTTAAGAGAATGCGTCGAAAGCGTTGCAAATCAGACATTTCGCGATATTGAAATTATTCTTGTGGACGATGGTTCTCCGGACAAATGCCCTGATATATGTGATTGTTATGCGGCAGCAGACGCCAGAATATCTGTAATTCACAAGAAAAACGGTGGACTATCTTCTGCAAGAAATGCCGGAATTGATAAGGCGAATGGGAAATATTTACTCTTTTTAGACGGCGATGATTATTGGAAAGATTCAAATGTATTGCAAACGCTATTCTCTGAGATCAGTAAAAACCCATGGGTACAAGTAGTTGTATGTGCAGCGACTCTCGTTTATCCGGACGGTAAGGAAAGGGAAGACCATTTTCAGTTTCCCTCAATGAAATATGAGGAGGGTTCAACAAGCGAACTGATAACTTTGATAAAAAAAGATCTTATTATTGGTAGTGTATGCACGAAAGTGCTCGAACGGAAATATCTGCTTGAAAACAATCTTAAGTTTAAGGAAAACATAAAAAGTGAAGATATTGAATGGATTTTCAGACTGAGTTGCTTATTGCCTAAATATTTGTATTTAAACTACCATTTTTATATGTATCGCCAGGGTCGTACGGGTTCAATTACGAATACAGTAACATCCGAACACGTCGAACAGTATTTAAATATTATTTGTGAATACTGTGATGGAATGGAAAAAGATAACGAGGCACAAAAAGTTTTTTTGAATTATGTCTCTTACCAATATTCGATTGTATGCGCATATATTTGTTGTTTAAAAAGTATTAAACTCAAAAAGAAATTGACGAATATTGCAAAAAACTATTCATTCCTTTTCGAGTATAATCTTAATCCAAAACAAAAAAGAATATCTAAACTGTATAGGTGTTTAGGATTTAATCTGACATTATGTCTGCTAAAGATTTATTTAACCTGTAAAAGACGTAAATAGAGAGATTGTTATGAAAGTATTGATAATTTCTGCTGAAGTATGGCAGGATGGAACAAACGGCGGAAACGTTTTATCCAATATGTTCAGCGATACAAATTTTGAATTAGCGCAAATATATTGCAACCCCGGAATACCCGATAATCATTTGTGTAAAAAGTATTATCAAATGACCGATTCAATGGTCATACATAATTTTTTGAAACACAAACCCATAGGCAAAGCGTTCGAACTGGAAGAAGACAAACAAAAACAAGAAAGCAAACCGGAAAAACCGAATAAAAAGTTTTATCATTTTTTTCGCAGTCACAGGTTAAGAGTATTTTATACCGTACAAAGCATTATTTGGAACCTTTCAAACTGGAAAAATAAAGGTTTAAATGATTTTGTAAAAGATTTTTCGCCTGATATAATTTTTGCGCCGTGCTACGGTAATACCTTTATGTTACGATTGACACGCTATATTGCAAAACTTACAGGCAAAAAAGTGATTTCTTATATTTCGGACGATTCCTATACATTAAAACAGTTTAGTTTATCCCCGTTTTACTGGATAAACCGTTTTGCGGTACGCCGTCAGTTAAGAAAAACTTTCCCTTATTATTCGCTTGTATATACTATGACCGAAACCCAAAAACAGCAATGTGAAAGGGATTTCGGGGCAAATATGAAAATACTGCTCAAGTCGGTTTCGTATGGGGATATTCCCGCAAAAGAAACCGTCGGTAATCCCATTCGGCTTGTGTATGCCGGCGGGATATATTTAAACCGCTGGAAAACACTTTTGGAAGTTGCCAATGCTATTAAAAAAATAAATGCAAACGGTGTGAATTTCCGGCTGGATATTTATACGGCTAACGAATTGCCAAAAAAAGCATATGGGTTAAACGACGGGGTAAACTCCTTTGTTCATGCTCCCGTTTCGCAGGAGGAACTGAAAAATATTTACCATAACAGTGATATAGCGTTGCACACGGAATCGTTTGATTTAAAGAACCGACTGGCAGTTCGTATGTCTTTTTCAACAAAAATCGTAGACTGTCTTTCAAGCGGATGTGCCGTTATGGCTGTTTGTGATGAAAAACAGGGAGGTTTTGTTTATCTGAAAGAAAACGATGCGGCGCTGTGCGTAAGTTCAAAATCAGAAATTTACCGTACGTTAGAGGCAATCGTGAATGATCCAAAAATCATTTTTGATTATGCGGAAAACGCCAAAAAATGTTGCTTGTTAAATCATGATAAAAAGAAAATAACGAACATGATTATAACGGATTTTGAAAGGATAGTAAATGAGAGTCCTTCAGATACATGCAGTCAGCGGTAGCGGCAGTACGGGGAAAATATGCGCGGATATTGCCGATGCGCTGAAAAAATGACGGTTATAAGGTGAGAATCGTTTACGGAAAAGGCGATGGATATGACATTAGAGCAGACGGTATTGTTAAGCCTTATGGGTGCGGCCATCCGGGGAGAAAACGCGCCGGCGGTTTCGGAAGAAACCGATTGGACGGCGCTGTTCCGGGAAGCCTGTGCGCAGGCAGTCCCGCTTCTGTTTTTTGATATGATCTGCGGGCTGCCGCAGGTGCCGGAATCGGTGTCAAGCCGAAGCTTTGAAATTGCCAGACGGTGTACAGCCCATAATTTGGCAGCGGAGCACACCCAAAATCAGCTTACAAAGCTGCTGCGTGCCGGAAATCACCCCTATGTGATTCTCAAGGGGGAGGCGTCGGCAGCCTACTACCCGAAGCCGGAATTGCGGGCTTTGGGAGATGTGGATTTTCTGCTGCGGGAAGACCACGCGGAAGCGGTCATTGAACAAATGAAGCAGCGGGGATTTTCCCATTCCTGCGAGCAGGAGGCTTACCATCAGACGCTGACCCGGGGCAGTGAGCATTTGGAGCTTCACTTTGAAGTGGCAGGGATTCCCCAGGGTGATGCGGGAAAAACGGTGCGTGCTTATCTGGCATCGGTGTTTTCGGAAAGCCAAAGCCGGGAGAGGGA
>JBJDZF010000164.1:0-4343 GCA_051867855.1 Eubacteriales bacterium | reverse complement strand
GAAGCCGTATATATGGCTTACCGGAATCTGCTGTCCGTTATTACGGGCGGTCCAGGTACAGGAAAAACCACCGTGCTGAGAGTCATTATTGAAATTCAAAAGCTGCTATATCCGGGCTCCAAAATTCTTTTGGCGGCTCCCACAGGAAGAGCAAGCCGGAGAATGGCAGAAAGCACAGGCTGTAACGATGCAAAAACCCTGCACAGCGCTTTGGGGTTATTGGGTGACGGTGTGGCAATCAGCCAAGACAAACGAAAAGAGCCGTTAGATGCTGACCTGATCATTGTGGATGAAAGCTCCATGATCGATATGTGGCTGGCAAAGCAATTCTTTCAGCGGATACGTCCCGGTACCCGTGTTGTGCTTGTGGGAGATGTGGATCAGCTGCAAAGCGTGGGCGCCGGTGATGTATTCCGGGAGCTCATACGCTGCGGATTGATTCCTGTGACGGTGCTTGACGAAATTTTCCGCCAAAGCAAAGACAGCCGTATCGCCTACAACGCAAAGAAAATCAACCAAGCGGAAACGGATTTGTATTACGGCGAAGATTTTCAGTTTGTGAAATGCCAGACACAAGAGGAAGCAGCCGATCTTATCTGCCGGTTGTTCTGCAATCAGGTGGAAGCAAACGGTGTTGAAAAGGTGCAGATACTCTCTCCCTATCGCTCAGAGGGGCTGGCGTCCGTGGAGAAGCTGAACGCAGTTATCCGTGAAATCGTCAACCACATACAAGACGATCTGCCTGATCTGAAAATTGGCGGCAGATTCTTTCGTGTGGGAGATAAAGTGATGCAAACGAAAAACAACGCAAAGGCATCCAACGGAGACATTGGATTTATCCGCAAAATCGGGCGTGATGAAAAGAATGAAATGAAGGTCACGATTGCATTTGCCGAAGACCGCATTGCTGAATACGGAGCGGAGGACATGAGCCATATTGAGCTGTCCTATGCCACCACCATTCATAAAGCAATGGGCTCAGAGTACGATACCGTGATTATTCCGATCATTCGCAGTCATGCCATTATGCTGAACCGGAACCTTGTTTATACGGCAATTACCCGTGCAAAACAAAAGGTCATCCTGGTCGGTCAAAAAGGTATGCTGATTATGGCAATTCACAAAAATGAAACAGGAAAACGCAATACCCTGTTGGGTGAGCGTATAGGCAAATACTTGAAGGTCTTTGCGCTCAAGCAAGAGAAAAAAGCGAGTTGACCGCGAGGAAAATCGCTGTATCAATGTATGTTTATTATTAGGAAGGAGTTTAAAATCAAATGAAATCTGCTGACAGCACAATCATGTATAACATTCCCGTAGTGGCCGAACTGAACAGAGTGCCCAATTTTGACCCGATGAAATTTCTGAGGGCGACAGAAAACGGACCGAAGCTTGATTTGAAATACAAGAAGCTGTGGTTCCGTTTGAAGTATCCTCAGGGCAGAATCCGCGTATCGAATCTTCGCATCACGGATCAGCTTGCCATTATTGAAGCCCGTGTGTTTTTTGACCGCAAGGATACAGAATCGGTCGCTAACTACACCGTAACCTGCGATGCAAAATCTGCACCGGACGGCGAGTACATCAGGCTTGCACAGGATCTTGCTACCGATCGGGCGCTCTCCGATGCAGGCTTCGGAATACAGTTTACTTCCGCTGACAGTAAAGCGGAATCTATTGAAGTGATGCCGCAATCTGTACCCACAGAAAAGGGTAAGCGGATAGTAACGCCTACTCCGATTATCAAAGAGGAAACCGTTGCACCTGTTCCGGAACATACGCAGCCTGCCATAGAAAATGCAGCGCCGTCTGTTACTGAAACAGCAACGATTTTGGAGGATGAGTTTGAGGAAATCATTGCAGACATTCCCGATGAACCATCCGAATCCGAAGTAAAAACGGTTTCTGCGGCTGCTGAAACAGATCCGGAAGAAACAACTTCCCATACAGCGGTTGTTTCTGATGAACAAAAGCCTGTACAAACAGCGCCGACCGCGGAGATCGTAAGAGAGATTCCAAAGGTCGCAGCGGAACAGCCGACGCAACAATCAGCGCCTGCATATACCAAGAATATGTCTGTGGAAGATATCTGCGCCGTTATGTCGCTGGAGGAAGCGGAAAACTATGTAGTAAGCAGTGGAGCTTGTGCCGGACAAAAGCTGTCCCAAGTGGCAGACCGCCGGCCGGCAAGTCTGCGTTTCTACATGAACGGCTATAAAGGCGATGATAACATCCTGCGTGCGGCGGCGACTCTGATTACCTCTGCCCGTCCCGAACTTCTGGCAGGATAAATCGATGAAAGCGAGCGCTTCAGGAAGGAGGTCAAGCCATGAGCCGAATGCAGGAATTTCCGTTTGACATAGAGTATGTGGTGCAATTATTGAACCTGCGGATCCGCAGAAGATGTGCGGACGGTGTTTATACCGACTGCCCCATCTGCGGTGACAAACGCGGAAAAATGAAGGTCAACTATGCTATGAATGTCTGGCGGTGTAACTACTGCAACGAAAGCGGCGGCATGCTGAAGCTGTATGCTATGGTGCATAACACCAGTACATCGGAAGCAAACCGTGAAATATGTGATACGATTCTGAACGGTACCGCCGTTTCGGACTGGATACAGAACGAGCCGCAAAGAAAAGCGCCAAATTCATTGCAGCAGTCAACGCTTGCGGAAATTCCTGTCATACATAAGACACTTACCGGTCTGCTCGGGATGCTCAAGCTTTCCGAGCAGCACCGTGAGCATCTTCGCATAAAAAGAGGATTGACCGACGATGAGATTGACCGGCTGGGGTACAAGAGCACACCGCCTTTCTATATGGGAAAGCCTCTGGCGGATCGGTTGATCTCCCAGGGATATACTCTCAAAGGCGTGCCCGGGTTTTATCAGAAAAACGGACAGTGGACAGCGAATTTTCCAACAATCCTTGCCGGAATCCTGATACCCGTGCGCGGTGTTGACGGAATGATCCGCGGATGCCAGATACGGCTCGATGTGCCGCTTAAAAATGATGATGAAGAAAAAGAGGGTGCTAAATATGTATGGCTATCCTCTGCGGGAAAACCGTTTGGTGCTTCATCAGGCAGTCCGGTGCACTATGTCGGAGATCCTAACGCACGTGTGGTATACCTCACGGAAGGATGCTTAAAGGGTGATGTGGCACATATCCTGATGAACCGTACCTTTGCTGCGGTTGCAGGCATAAACAATCTGGGACAGCTGGATTTACTGCTTGCATATCTTGCAGAAAAAGGAACGCAAGTCATTATTGCCGCTCCGGATATGGATCGGTTCCGGAATGTGAATGTCAGCCGTGCCGTAGCAAAAATCGGCTCATTGGTGAAACAGCATGGCATGGACTTCCGAATGCTTTACTGGAACCCGAATTATAAAGGAATCGACGATTGGCAGCTCGCCATAAAAAGAAAATCCACTGCAAAGGAGGATAGAAGAATGAATTTCAAAAAAAGGTTTATTTACGGTCTCTGCGATTTCAATGCAATTGACGATGACGTGGAAATCTGGCACAAAAGCAAAGAGTATGACTGTAAACTACACGAATTTCTCGGTCTTTCCGAGGAAGAATATGCGCTTACTCTCCAAAATGGCTATGAAGAGCTGGAAAAGCGTCTGTTATCGCAAAGGAGGCAGCAACAATACCGTATCTACCAGTTGGAAATCAGTGACGGAAAGGTCATACCGTTTGCCTTCGGAGGTATTCAATATCTGCATAAAGCAGGTTATGAAAATCCGCCGGCATCTGAATACCGAATGGTACATGACGGTGTACTGCTGTATGAGGAAAATGAGGACGAGCATTATCGGTTGACGCGCCTGACCCAAATCTACGGTGATGAACTTCCGGAAGATTACAGAGGTCGGAGCATAGCGCCGTCCGATGTGCTGGAACTCTACGATGACACGGAGAGAAAGTATTTCTACCGTGATGAAAAAGGTTTTTGGCCGGTGAAGTTTTCACCGCTGCTGGCAAAACCGATCAGTAAATGAAAATTGGCTGAAAAGCCGCTATGTGAAAAGGATACGGTGCGGGTAATTCCCTCCGTATCCTCGATTTTTATGTGAAGGAGTTTTAATATGTCTGTTATGTCAGAATTGGATATTGAGAGAAAAGAAACGGAACGGGAGCTTTCCCTTTTTGATTCCATCGAAGAAAACGATGAATCTACACGGATTGCCGATGCCGCAGCACAATCTTCGGTCACTCAGCCGTCTGTTGTTACGCAGCCTGTTGTTCCCACCGCTAAACCTACTCCGGAAGAAGTTGATGTCGAAAAACGGCGCGCTCATGAAGAAGCAGAGGCAAAGCGCAAGGCGGAAT
>JBJDZF010000163.1:0-4358 GCA_051867855.1 Eubacteriales bacterium | reverse complement strand
TTACACGGAGATGCCCACCGAAAACAACCCGGAAGTATATGAAGAAAAGCATTCTATCACGGAATACAGGTGGACGGACGGAGAATTTTTAGCATGGAGCGAACGCGCTGTGACATACTATTCCGAAACCGATTATTGTTGTTACTCGGTACGTGAGTACGACGCGGAGTACGGTGGACTGAAGTATGTTTCGGACAAATGGTTCGAGCCGGCGGACATGGATAAATATCCGTTAAAATAAAGAACGCGCGCAACGGCGTGCACAGATAGCTGCAAATTGAAATCCAATTTACGCCGTTCCTAAATATTCTTTGCGGCTTAGACAGCCGCATTCTGCAAGCGGAAACAGAATATTTCCAAAACAAAATGCAGACCTAAAGGAGTGTCTTAAATGAATTTTCTTCTGATACTTGCCTTCTTGTTTTTTGTCGGAAGTCTTATAGGCTGGGTTATAGAACTGTTCTTCCGAAAATTCTTCTCACGCTCGAATCCGGAACATAAGTGGATAAACCCGGGGTTCCTCATCGGGCCGTATCTGCCGCTTTACGGCTTCGGGCTGTGTGCTCTTTTCATGCTTGCCCAGATCAACGTCTCCTTTATCGACAACATCGTGCTGCAACGGATCCTTTTGTTCGTGCTGATGTCGCTCGTCATGACGCTTATTGAATACATCGCCGGACTGATATTCATAAAAGGAATGAAAGTTAAGCTTTGGGATTACAGCGGAATACCCGGAAACATACAGGGTATTATCTGCCCGCGCTTCTCCTTCTTCTGGGCGGTGCTCAGCGCAATTTACTATTTTCTGATACATCCGTACATAATCGACTCGCTCTACTGGCTCTCGGAGCATCTCGCATTTTCATTCTTTGTGGGTTTCTTCTTCGGCGTGTTTATGATAGACTGCTTCTACTCCATGAATATACTTGCGAAAATTCGCCGGTTTGCCGCAGACAAGCAGATCGTGGTCAAATATGAACGCCTCAAGGATTATATCAGAGCCAGCAAGGAAAAGCGAAAAGAGCGCACGCTCTTCGTTCTCCCCATGCGTTCGGACGTTTCAATAGCGGAGCATCTGCGGGTATACTTTGATAACGAGCTCGCAAAAATACAAAAGTCCATAAAAAAGCCGAAGAAACCGAAGGACAAATAAATACGCGGATTGCCAACAGGGAGCGCACCGGATGATACGGTGCGCTCCGCGCATATTTTTCCCGAAACGGTTAAAAATAATAAAAAAGCGAAACGAGGTTCGAGAAACGATATGCGATATTTATGGACTGACGGAACATCTCCCGTTCCGGGGAGAATGCTGCGCGGTGAGGTCAATACCGATGTCTGCGTGATCGGCGGTGGAATGGCGGGCGTTCTCTGCGCGGCAAGACTTACGGAGCGCGGAATTGACAATCTGCTCGTAGAGGCAAAACAGCTCGGCGAGGGAATAACCAAAGGAACGACGGCAGTGCTTACCGCACAGCACGACCTGCTGTACACAAATCTTGCAAAAATGTACGGAATACCGCGTGCAAAGCAGTATCTGCACGCAAATTTAGACGCGCTGAAGCGCTTTGGCGAGGCGGCACGGAAAATCGACTGCGATTTCGAAACTCTGCCGTCGGTCATGTATTCACTCACGGGGAAGGACAAGCTGCGCGAGGAAGCGGAGCTGCTCAATCAGCTGGATTTTCCCGCGAAATATACAACATCTCCGGATCTTCCGTTTGAGGTTATCGACGCCGTGGTGTATCCCGACATGGCACAGTTTCATCCTCTCAAATACCTTTACGCCGTCGCAAAGGATATCAATGTGTACACCGGAACATTTGTAAAAGAGCTGAAGGGCACTACTGCGTTTACGGAGCACGGAAAAATCAACGCGAAGCGTGTGATAATAGCCACGCATTTTCCCTTTATCAACCGCCGCGGTCTGTATTTTATGAAGCAGTATCAGAAGCGCTCTTATGTGATAGCCTGTGAAAACGCGCCGAAACTCGGCTGCTCGGCGGAGGACGCGGGCGAAGGCTTCTTCTTCCGCAACTACAACGGACTTTTGCTCATCGGCGGAGGGGATCACCGAACCGGCAAAAAAGGCGGAGGCTACCGTGCTGTCGAAGAATTTGCCCGCGCCCACTTCCCGAAGGCGCGAGAGGTGTACCGTTGGGCAAACCAGGACTGCGTGACACTTGACAGTATTCCGTATATCGGTCGGTACAGCCCCGCAATGCCCGACGTGTATGTGGCAACAGGCTTTAATCTCTGGGGAATGACGACATCCATGGCAGCTGCCGACATTCTCTGCGATATGATATGCGGCAAAGATAATCCCTATGCACCGGTATTTGCCCCCGACCGGAGTATGCTTCACAAGCAGCTTTTCGTCAATCTCGGTTCCACGGTCGCAAATTTTGCTTTTCCAACCGTAAAGAGATGCCCGCACCTCGGATGTGCGCTGAAATACAACTCCGCAGAACACAGCTGGGATTGTCCCTGCCACGGCTCTCGCTTTGACGAGCACGGGAAGCTTATCGAAAATCCCGCAAAGAGGGACGCAAATGTCTGAAGGACGTTTCGAGGGTTGGTATTACAAACAGCGGGCAGACGACTATATGCTCGCATTTATTCCCGGCCGCGCCGACAGCGGCGCGTTTGTACAGGTCATTGATTCCGACGGAGCGCGAATATTCGATATGCCGGATTTTCGCGCGGACGGTGACACGGTGCGCACAGGAAACTGCGTATTCTCGCCCGGAGGAATCAGCGTGCATCTTCCCGGCATCAACGGGGAGCTGAAATTCGGCGAAACAACGCCTCTTCACTCCGACATTATGGGACCGTTTGCCCACCTTCCCATGCAGTGCCGTCACGGTGTGGTCAGTATGCGTCACACGGTAAACGGCTCCGTATGCGTCGACGGCAGGACTCACCTGTTTAAAGACGGGACGGGATATGCGGAAAAGGACAGCGGACGTTCATTTCCGAAGTCATATATATGGATCCAATGCAACGATTTTGCCGTTCCCTGCTCCTTTATGCTGTCCGTGGCGCATATTCCGTTTGCCGGTTTTTCTTTTACCGGCTGCATCTGCTCTGTGATATACAACGGAGAGGAATACCGCCTCGCAACATATCGCGGGGTAAAGCTGCTCTCCCTTGATCCATCCGGGATCTGCCTGCGGCAAGGCAGACTTTCTCTGGAAGCGAGCGTCCGACCGCTCGCCGCGGGTCATACCCTTCAGGCTCCGCTCAAGGGCTTGATGTCGGAGACCGTAAGAGAGAGCTGTGACGCATACCTGAAGCTCCGCCTTTCGGAAAACGGAAAAACCGTCGTAGAGTGTGAAAGCCGCCGTGCGGTTTATGAAAAGCGCTGAAAAAGCTTCCCCTGTGCCTTGCGGACATCGTCCGCCGTATGTGGAAGCTTTTTATATTTAATATCCTCAACACTGAAATACCGAAAGACCGAATATCCGAAGCATTGTAAGTACTGTATTTACCGCTCTGCCGCCTCGTACGAATCGGTAAGTGCCGCGTGAATTGCCTTGTCTGCCGTGGGATAGAATGCGTTCTCTCCCACTATATCCTTAATTCCGCCGCGCTGCGTCATAGCCGCGACGGTTTCGTTTGCGCCGCAGAAGAGCACCTTTGTACCCGCCTTTTCAAGACCTCTGCAGGTCTCGCACAGGAATTTTACGCCCGACGTATCTACAGACGAAACTCCACGCAGGGAGATTATCAGCTCACTTGCACCCCCAACTCCGTCCGCAAAGAACTTCTCAAGCTTTCCCACGTTGGCAAAGAACACGGGACCCGTAATATACACTATCTTCGTGTCGTCCTTTCCGATACTGCCGCTTCCGGTGTAATTCTGCTTATCCTCGTCGATATCGGAGACGTAAACGCTTATCTTTGAAGCACGGTATACAAAAAGCAGCGCCGAAAATCCGATCCCGATAAGTATGGCTACTGTGAGGCCAAATACTATCGTGGCGATCATGGTGAGCAGAAATTTGGCGATAGCTCCGTAAAAGCGTTTGCCGAAAATATATCTGATAGACTCCCATTCGTTCATTCGCCATGCGGTGACGAGAAGTACACCGGCAAGTGCCGACAGGGGGATCTTCGCCATCACGGGTGAGAGCAAAAACATCGACGCAAGCAGCCCGAGCGCATGAATTATACCGCAGAGTCTTGTCTGACAACCGGATTTTATTGCAACGCTCGTTCTCGCTATTGCGGCGGTCGCGGGAACTCCCCCGAAGAACGGAATGATCATATTGCCTATACCCTGCGCCAACAGCTCCTGATTAGCGTTGAATTCCTCATCCTTCATTTTCGAGGCGCTCGCGCCGCACAGAAGGCTC
>JBJDZF010000162.1:0-4366 GCA_051867855.1 Eubacteriales bacterium | reverse complement strand
CGTACTTGAACTACACTCTGAAATTCATCATAAAAGCAGAGAAAACAACTGCCTTTTATTTGATTCCTGTGACGTAATATTTGAGTGGCAAAGATCTATTTCCAACTTGATTTGGTATTTAATATTATAACACATCATTATTGGATTGTCAATGGCGCCCTATAATATTTTTGGAAAACCACAACCTCGCCGACGAGGGTGTACAGTTTTCGCCGACGCAACTGTTCAGCCAAATGCGACGAGGCTGTTCAGCATCAAACGGCCGAGGTGTTCAACTGGGGCGCTATATTCACTGATCTGAAGACCTCCACCATGTTCACCAGCCAGTACGCTCCATCTGAATGGGGCAAGCAACTGAGTGACGAGGAGGGCTGCTACGGTAAGTTGGATGGTATCCGCAGGCGGTTGACAACGGGGTATACGGTTCAAATTGAAAAGCTGTAGGATGTACCACTCCGGCATCCTGACAGCACTTGGCTAATCCACAAACGGAAGGTTTGTGAGCCCGCCGGACTTTCCCACAGGCTGTCGCCTGCGCTCTGCGCCGCTGTGGCGGTGGAAAAGTCCGGCGGGGATATGGTCGGCTGATCCCCTTACGATTGCGCTATGTACAACCTAAATTTCTTGACCGTCTATTATGACCCTGCATGGCCGGGAATTACGACCTTGCTAACCGTCCGGGACGGCTATATGCACTTTGCAACCTGCTTGGTGTATCTGCCGACGAGCTGATATGTTACAGATCCATGGCACAACGTCCGACAGCTACAGAATGGAGCACATTACAAAAATACCGCGCCCTTGACGAGCACGGTTTCCCGACTATTGACAAAGAACAAATAAAATGCAAATATCCCAACGGCCGACTCCACATTAATGTAGTCGAGACGTTGAGACTTGCTAATCTTTTTCAGCTATTGAAAAAGCCGAAATAGTTATATGCGTTCCGGTAACAGATGTCCTTTACAATTTCGCCAAGATAGTTCATATCATCAGGGTACTCTCCATCTTCAACCCAAGTGCCTATCAGATTGCATAAAATACGTCGGAAATACTCGTGACGGGAATACGAAACAAAGCTTCGTGAATCTGTCAGCATACCGACAAAGCAGGAGAGTAGCGAAAGATTGGCAAGAGCCTTGAGTTGTGCTTCTATTCCGTCTTTCTGATCATTGAACCACCAACCCGAGCCGAACTGAAGCTTGCCCTTGTACGGATAAGCCTGAAAATTTCCTATTATTGTCGCCAACGTATAATTGTCATTGGGATTTAGATTGTAAATAATGGTTTTGGGCAGATAGCCGTCACTCTCCATTGTGTCAAGCAGCTTTGAAAGCTGTGAGGCAACCGGAGCATCCCCTATTGAGTCAAAGCCCGTATCAGAGCCCAGAGTTCTGTACATTCGTGTGTTGTTATTACGAAGAGCGCCGATATGAAGTTGCATTGCCCATCCTCTGCGGCAATATTCTTTTGCACAGAAAAGCAAGAGGTCGGTTTTGTAGATTTCTACCTCCTGTTCCGTGAGTGCGACACCGCTCATAAATTTATCGAACACGGTTCCGGCATCGCCTGTTCTGAAAAACATATTGTCAAGTGCGTGGTCAGACAACCGACAGCCGTTTTCATGAAAGTATCCGATTCTGTATGCGAGAAAAGCCTTTATTTCGGAATAGGAGTGCAGATTGTTGGCTCTGATATATGGCATAAATGTTGCCTTGTCAATATTGAGCAATTTATCGGGACGGAATGTGGGAAGAACCTTTACGGGGAATCCGCTTTCTTTTATTCTTTTGTGGTTATGTAAATCATCGGCAGGATCATCAGTGGTACATATCACTTCCACACCGGAACGCAAGATCAGCCCGCGTGCCGTATATCCGTCTTCGGAGAGAATGGTGTTGCAATGATCCCAGATTCGTTTGGCACTCTGCGGAGCAAGAACCTCGTCAATGCCGAAATAGCGCTTAAGCTCAATATGCGTCCAGTGATATATCGGATTTCCGAGCATATATGGCAGGGCAGAAGAAAAACTGAGAAATTTATCGTAATCATCGGCATCACCGGTAATATAACGTTCAGATATGCCAAAAGTGCGCATTTGCCGCCATTTATAGTGATCTCCACCCAAAAGAAGTTCAAAAAGGTTACGAAAACGGTAGTTTTCAGCAATCATTTTAGGATCCAGATGACAATGATAATCAATAATGGGCATTCTTTCGGCAACTGTATAAAGCTTTTTGGCAGTTTCGTTTTTCAACATAAAATCATCGTTAAGAAAACTCATAGTACCACTCCGTCCTTGAATATTGAAATCTCCCGAAAACCGTTTTTTTCATTAAGAGTTTGCTCACCTCCCGCAACTCTCAGGCACATATTAATCAGCTCCGGCAACAGGTTTTTCCCAGTGAGCACAGGACCGGCGTCAAAGTCTATCCAATGTCTTTTCTTCTGAAATAAAGGCGTGTTTGTGGATATTTTAATTGTAGGCAGCGGACCGCCAAGCGGAGTCCCTCTACCCGTAGTGAACAGTATCATATGCACGCCTGCCGCAGCAAGGTTTGTCATAGCGACCATATCGTTACCTGGACCGTTTACAAGATTCAGTCCCCTGACAGTCAGGGAATCACCGTAATCAAGGACGTCGCACACTGTTGCGTGCCCCCCTTTTTGTATACAGCCGAGAGATTTCTCCTCCAATGTCGTAATACCACCAGCCTTGTTACCCGGAGACGGGTTCTCGTATATTTTCTGTCCGTGTCTTAAAAAATATTGCTTAAAATCATTTATCATCGCGACAACTTTATCAAAGGTTGCCCTATCCTTACATCGATTCATCAAAACCCGCTCTGCGCCAAACATTTCCGGCACTTCTGTAAGCGCAGAGATTCCCCCGCAGTCTACAAGATAATCCGAAAATCTTCCAACAAGTGGATTAGCTGTAATACCGCTGAATCCGTCGCTGCCCCCGCATTTCATGCCGACCTTAAGCTCACTTATGTCAATAGCCTCACGCCGGAATGTTGCCGCGTATTTTTTCAGTTCTCCGACCACAGTAATACCGCGCTCCATTTCATCGCTCTCATCCTGACAATTGAGAAAGCGGACCCGTTCAGAGTTGTATTTCCCCAAACTTTTTTTTATTTCTCCGATATTACTGTTCTCACATCCCAAACCAATCACCAAAACACCACCAGCATTTGGATTGCGTATAAGTCCACAAATAATTTTTTCCGTCATATCCTTATCGCTTCCGAGTTGTGAACATCCGAACGGGTGAGTAAGCGCCAACGCCCCTGTTTTTTCCGCTATTCGTACCGCAACGTGATTTACGCACCCAACGGTCGGAATTATCCAGATTTCATTTCTAATTGCTGCCGAACCGTCCTCACGACGATACCCCATAAATCTGGGAATCACATCCGGTGCTTTTGATATTATTGAAATAGGAGTATAGTCATACTGTTCAAGAGCACCAAGGGAAGTCTTGATATTGTGAGTATGGACAAGTTCGCCTTTGACAATTTTTTGCGTTGCCACACCGATGGGGAATCCGTATTTTATTACATTTTCCCCTTTTTCTATATCACAAAGAGCATATTTATGACCATCTGTCGTATTGACCTCAACATTGTCAAGCTCATGAATCCGCATATTTTTCAACCTCCGTGCGAAGAAATGACAGATTCATACCCCATATGGAAGTGTTTGAGAGAATTTCCCCTACGCTCGCTTTTCTCATGAAATTAACCGTCTCTGCATCATCGTCAACCATATCGGTGTGGTAGAAATCAATAAGCTTGGAAAAAGAGAAAAGCAGATGTTCCGGCATTTCGTTCTTTAAGTTAATATATCCAATAATTGAAGGCAAAATACGAACTTTGAACTTGCTCACCGAATTCAGTGCAATGGAAGAGCACAGATGATTGATATACGGATTGTCAAATCTCTCCAATACAGAACGGGCATACGCCTCCGTCTGCTCATTCGGCATATCAAGAGACGGAATTATTTCGTCGAATACACACGCTTTCAGGTGAGATAAAAGCTGCTCGTTATGCATACACTCACGCACAGTCTTAACACCTGACAAAATGGCGTACGGTATAATAGAAGTGTGGGCACCATTAAGAATTCTTACTTTTCTTGTACGATAGGGGGTAATATCGTTAGTTAGAACCACATTAAGCCCTGCCTTATCAAGCGGAAGTTCTTCGAACAAACCGCTATATCCCTCTATCACCCACAAATGGAAGAGCTCGCAGGTATCAAGCATTCTATCGTCATTGTATTCTGGCGGAACGCTTCCCTTGGGGTATCCTGTTACAATACGATCAACCAGTGTATTGCAAAAAATATTCTCTTTCTC
>JBJDZF010000161.1:0-19153 GCA_051867855.1 Eubacteriales bacterium | reverse complement strand
GAACAAAAACTCGAAGTCGGTCGTAGCCTTGGAGTAGAAGCACAGCTCCTCGGGGCTGTGATCGCGAAGCCGGAGGTTTTCCTCTCTCATGCCGAGGTCAAGCAGGAATTTGCGGCAGTAGTTCTTCCAGAAACCGAACCACTCAAGGTCTGTACCGGGCTTGCAGAAGAACTCAAGCTCCATCTGCTCGAACTCGCGCGTACGGAAGGTGAAGTTTCCGGGTGTTATCTCGTTTCTGAAGGATTTTCCTATCTGGCAGACTCCGAAGGGCAGCTTCTTTCTCGATGAGCGCTGAATATTCGGGAAGTCCACAAATATTCCCTGTGCCGTCTCGGGGCGGAGATACAGCTCGGTGGAGGAATCTTCCGTAACTCCCTGATATGTCTTGAACATCAGGTTGAATTTCTTTATTTCGGTAAAGTCCTTTCCGCCGCACTCGGGACAGCATATTCCCTTTTCCTTAATATAATCCGCCATCTGCTCGAAAGTCCAGCCGGCAGGATTATCCGAAAGCCCGTTTTCAAAGGCGTAATCCTCGATGAGCTTGTCCGCGCGGTGACGTGTTTTGCAGGACTTGCAGTCCATAAGAGGGTCGGAAAAACCGCCCACGTGTCCCGACGCCACCCACGTCTGCGGATTCATTATGATCGCGCTGTCAAGCCCCACGTTGTACTTGCACTCCTGCACGAACTTTTTCCACCATGCTTTTTTGACGTTGTTCTTGAACTCGACACCGAGAGGTCCGTAATCCCACGAGTTTGCCAAGCCGCCGTATATTTCGGAGCCGGGGAAGATAAAGCCTCTTGTCTTGCACAGAGCAACGATCTTGTCCATCGTCTTATCCGAATTGTTCATTTTTATACCCTTTCTGCGCGAAGAGAGTCCGCGCAAATACTTGAATCGACCGTATAATTTTACCACACAACGCCTGCGTTGTCAATACTCGCCGCGCACTTAACGCTTGAGCCGGCTTCCCAGTTCTTACTTTCCCGCGACGCTCATATTTCTCACAAGCACATCGGGTGAGCCGAAAACGGTAAATCCGCCCGGCACATCAAAATCCACCGTGTCCGAAAGGCTTTCGATGTTTTTCATAAGCTCAAAGAAATTGCCCGCCACGGTAAACGACTTCACCGCGCCCGCAAGCTTGCCGTCCGAAACCGCAAATCCCGCGCTTTCTATCGAAAAGTCACCCGTGACGGCGTCCGCGCCCGCATGAAGCCCCTTAAGCTCCGTGATATAGATCCCGTTTTTGAGTCTGCGCAGAAGCTCTTCGTGCCCGTACTCGCCTGCTTCAATATAAAAGCTGTAAGGCGCAACACTCACCGGATCGGCATACCCCGGACGCTGACCGTTACCCGTGGAGGATACGCCCGCCTTTTTCGCGGAGGAAAGGTCGTAAAGCAGGGTCTTGAGTACCCCGCGTTCGATTACGTGCTTTTTGTACGTTGCGACTCCCTCGCCGTCAAACGGTGTCTGCATGGGACATCCGCTCCTCATGGGGTCGTCGGTAAGCGTAACGCACTCCGATGCCACGCGCTCACCCTCTTTTCCGCGCAGCAGAGACATTCCGTTCTCCGCACGCTTGCCGGAAAAAGCAGGCGAAAATGCGTGCAGAAGCGCGCGCATCTGTCTGCCGGATATCACAATGTCATATTTCCCGGATTCCGTCTGTACGGCTCCGAGCTTTGAGAGCGCCGTATCGACGGTTTTGCGCGCAAGCCCGTCGAAATCCGCGAGGCTCACACCCTCTCTGAAATCAAACGCCTCCTCGGATTCTCCGTCGCGATTCACCACCGCCTCGACATACGCCCCGCCGACACCGACGCCGCACGAGAGACTCATACCGTGGGAATTGACCAGTCGTATTTCCTTTTTCATCGCCGAAACCCCGCTTTGAGTTCCGTCGGTCACAGACGCGTCAGAGGCGTACACCTGCCGCTGGAGGGCAAGCGCGGTATCCTTGAGTGTCCCGGCGGACGGCATTTCGAACCTCGGAACATCGGGAAGCGCATAGCTCTGTGAGCCTTTGAACAGCACGGCATCGGCGCAGTCCCCGACCTCGGCGTTTTCCGCGGCACGAAGGACAAGAGCGCTCAGCTCCTCTTTCTCAAACAACGCGCTCGAGGCGTATCCCATTTTGCCGCCGCAGATACATCTGAAGCACACGCCCTTGCTGACTCCGCTTGAAAAACCGGATATCTCGTCCTTCAGCGTCTCGGCTGACAGGTCTTCGCTCTCCGTGTAGTATATTTCGTATTCTTCGATACCCGCACTGCGTGCGGCATCGGAAAGAAGCGCGCTTATCTCATCGAATTTCATATCTGAATTTCACTCCAATCCCTCAAAGATAACGTCGGAAATTATCTTCCGCCGACGGTGATCTTGCCGACGCGTATGAGCGGCTGACCGACGTCCGTCGGTATATTTCCACTTGCGGAGCCGCACATTCCCTGCCCGGTTGCAAGATTCTGACCCACCATATCGATATCCATGAGTATCTGCGACCCGGTCCCTATGAGCGACGCGCCTCTTACAGGCTCGCAGATCTTCCCGTTTCTTATCATATATCCCTCTCTCACGGCGAAATTAAAAGCTCCCGTGAGGGGATTGACCGACCCGCCGCCCATTTCCTTGGCATAAAGCCCGTACTCTATCGAGGCGATAATGTCCTCATTTCGGTCGGGACCGTTGTCTATAAACGTGTTGGTCATTCGCGAGGTCGCCTCAAAGGTGTGGTTCTGTCTGCGGCTGTTGCCGGTCATCGGCATTCCCATCCTGCGCGAGCCGAGGCGGTCTATCATATAGCTCTTAAGGATTCCGTTTTCGATCAGTACATTACGTCTTGTCGGATTTCCCTCATCGTCAATGTTGACGGAACCCCATGCGTTGGGTATGGTGCCGTCATCTATGGCGGTTATCTTTTCGTTTGCGATCTTCGTGCCGAGCTTACCGCACATCTCCGACATTCCGACACCGACCTGAGTTGCCTCGAGAGAGTGACCGCACGCCTCGTGGAAGATAACTCCGCCGAACCCGTTTTCGATAGCCACCGTCATCTGCCCCGCCTTGCAATAATCGGCGCTGAGGTTGACAAGCGCCTGCCGTGCGGCGTGGCGTCCGATCTCCTCCGGCGGGAAGAGCTCGAACATTTCTATTCCCATTCCGCGTCCCGGTGAAGCGCTGCCCGACTGATTCTCACCGTTTTTCGATGCCACCGCACTGACCGCGAGACGTGTTCTTATATGGCGGTCATTTACGAGCAATCCCTCGGTATTTGCCACAAGTATCGAACGGTCGACATCAAGGAATGTACCCTGCGCCTGTGATATAAGCGGATCGTAATCCTTTGCCGCCGCGCAGGCAGTACGCAACAGCTCCGCCTTTCTCTTCATACCCGCATCCCCGGGGTACACCTTTATCGGGTGTATGTCGCAAAGAGCGCGCGGTGTCAGGCGTATCACGTCCGCCGCCCGGCTCTCTCCCATTGCCTGTGCAACCGAGCGCGCACAGCGCAGAAGCCCCTCGCGCGTAAGATCGGTAGTGGAAGCAAAGACAGTTCGTGTACCCGAAAAAGCGCGGATCCCCGCTCCGCTTGATACGTTGTCGTTTACGCTGTCGGTCTGCCCACCCTCAAACGTGATGATATTACTCCTTGTCCGCTGAACGAAGATCTCCGCGAAATCCGCTCCTCCGCCCATGGCGGCGGCAAGCACCTCAGGAAGCAAAGCCTCGTTTACTATCATAATTCCGAATCCCAACTCCCGCCGTACGGGAGCTTCCTTTCATGCAAAATCGCGGCGCGCGGCAAGAGCGTTTGCCATTTGTACGGCACAAAGACCGCATTTCGCATACGCCCGTTTCAAAAAAGCCTTCCCCGCATAGATCAAACCGGAACACGCTAAAGACGCGCACTGCGTCAGTTCTGCGTCCTCTGGCCGAGTATGTTTCTGTACTTCTGATAAAAGCTCTCGAAATATCCGCCGTCGAGCGCCTCTCTTATACGGCGCGTCAGGTTGTTGTAGAAATACAGATTGTGCGTGACCGCAAGGCGCATTCCGAGCGACTCCTTCGCCTTTATCAGATGTCTGACATAAGAGCGGCTGTAATTGCGGCACGCGGGACATCCGCATTCCTCATCAAAAGGTCGCGGATCTTTGGCATATTTTTCATTGAGAAGATTCATCTTTCCGTGCCACGTAAACAGATTACCGTGGCGCGCGTTGCGAGACGGCATGACGCAGTCAAAGAAATCTACTCCGAGATGCACCGCTTCGAGTATGTTGCACGGGGTCCCTACCCCCATCAGGTATCTCGGCTTGTTCTTCGGCATATGCGGCTCCACCGCGTCGATTATGCGATACATTTCCTCGGTCTCCTCGCCCACTGCAAGCCCTCCGATGGCATATCCGGCAAGGTCAAGCTCCGCGATCTGCTCCATGTGGGCAATACGGAGATCCTCGTACGTTCCGCCCTGATTTATTCCGAAGAGCATCTGTGAGCGATTAATGGTCTCGGGAAGCGAATTGAGGCGGTCAAGCTCGTTCTTGCACCTGACGAGCCAGCGCGCCGTTCTCTCGCAGGACTGCTTTACATAATCGTAGGGCGCGGGGTTTTCGACGCATTCGTCGAACGCCATGGCGATGGTGGAGGCGAGGTGCGACTGTATCTGCATACTCTCCTCGGGTCCCATGAATATTCTGCGTCCGTCGATATGAGAGGCAAAATGCACTCCCTCCTCGGTTATTTTACGCAGCTGTGCGAGCGAAAATACCTGAAATCCGCCGCTGTCGGTGAGTATCGGTCTTTCCCAGTTCATGAATTTATGAAGTCCGCCCATCTCGTAGATCAGTCTGTCTCCGGGTCGGATATGCAGATGATATGTGTTGGAAAGCTCCACCTGACAGTCAAGGTCGATAAGCTCTCTCGAGGACACGCCGCCCTTGATCGCGGCGCAGGTCCCTACATTCATGAAAACGGGAGTCTGTATGTCTCCGTGAACCGTGTGCAATACGCCGCGTCGTGCGCGTCCGTCCGTGTTTAAAATCTCAAACATTTATTCTGTATTGTACCTTTCCGTCCGCGGGAGCGGACGCTCCCGCGATTCCGATATTTGTCTTTCAGCATCTCTCAAACTGCCTGTCAAGGCTTTTGTGGCTCATCCGGAGCGCCACCGGTCTGCCGTGCGGGCAGAATGTTATGTCGGGAATTTTCATCATCTGATCCACGATCCACGCATTATTCTCGGGGGCGTATTCTCTACCCGCCTTTATTGCCGCCTTGCACGCCGCCTGATAGAGCGCTTTCTCGAAAACGATATCGCGCGTCAGCCTGACGTTTCCCGTATTGTCGCGCAGTCTCTCCGCCATAACGGTGAGCATATCGCCCGCCGCCGACGGCGCTATTCCCTCGGGCACTGCGGTGACATTCAGCGCGTACTTTCCCGACGTGAACTCAAAGCCCACTGCCTCGACCTCGTGCCTGTATTCGCACAGCGTCTGCACTTCGTCCGACGTCATCATGACCTCAACGGGAAGCATGAGCATCTGGGACACTGTGGTTCGGCGGTGCAGTCCGTCCTTAAGCCGTTCGAAAATAATTCTTTCATGGGCGGCGTGCTTGTCGATGAGAAGCATGGTGTCGCCGCACTCAACGATTATATAAGAATTGAACACCTCACCCACTATTCTGTACTCAAGTGAGGATGCGTTATTCGCGCCTGCGTCTGCCCCGGCAGCAATATTTACGGAATCGACCGTATTTTGCGGCTTTCCTGCTTCTTCCGGTTTTTGTGCAATATTCTCCGCGTTATCCGCACCGCCTGCCGCATTCTGCACGATGTCTGTTCCCATTTCCGGTGCCTGTGCGCCCGCGTCTGCGAAAGACGGAGCGTTTGCAACACTACCCCCGGAATTCGCAACTCCGCCTGACGCGTCGTCGAAGAATCCCGATGTTCCACGCGCCTGTGTCCCCGGAGCTGTTTTGTGAGTCGGCGAATCATTTCCCGTCCCGCTCACCTCACGGAAACCCGATGAGAAACCGGAGTATGCCTGTCCGCCCGACGCGTGGCTTGCCTCGTTTTTCAGATACTCTCTGACATACCGTTCGGCGTCAATGTCCATATCCTCCGCGATCACATCGGGGTTTTCGGGCACCGCCGTGCCTTTGCCGCCGGATATGCCGGCGACAGGACTATATCCGCTTTCCGGCGTCGTCGGACGTAAACGAGCCGCCGCGTCCGTCTCTGTCGTACCTCTCGGAATCGTGTAAAGCTCGGCTGAAAGCTGCCGTTTGCGCAGGGATTCCTCACGTCCGTCCCGTATCGGAGTATCCGCCTCCGATACGCGTGAGGACGCGCGCACGCGCGCCGAAAAACCGAGTTCCGGACGCGTGACATTAGACTCGAGGGCGTTTCTCACGGCGTAATAGACCGCCTCAAACACCGGCTTTTCGTTTGAAAACTTGACCTCGAGCTTCGCGGGGTGGACGTTGACGTCAACCGCCGCCGGATTTATGTCTATGCAAAGTACACAGCACGGAAACTTCTCGGGCGGAATATAAGATGTATATGCCTGCTCGAGCGCCGCGCACGCGGTCTTGCTCTTGACGTATCTGCCGTTTATGAAGAAATTCTGGTAATTTCGGTTAGCCCGTACATTATCCGTCCGTCCGATAAATCCGCTGACCTTGATCCCGTCGACCTCAAGCTCCGTCTGTATGAGCTTTGAGGCAAATTCCCTGCCGAAAACGCAATACACCGCATTTTTGAGACTCCCGTCGCCGACTGTCTCAAGCCTTGTCGTGCCGTCCGAAATAAATCTTATTGCAATATCGGGACGTGAGAGAGCGATCTTCTCGACGTATGCTCCCACCGCCATACCCTCTGTAATGTCCTTTTTGAGGAATTTTCTCCTTGCGGGCACATTTGAAAACAGCTCCTCGACGATAACTCTCGTACCGTCCGAGCAGGCTCTTTCGCCGACGCTTATAATGTTTCCCGACTGCGCCTCAAGCATGGCACCCACTGCGGCGCCCTTTTGCTTTGATATTATCCTCATGTGCGAGACGGACGCTATCGCCGCAAGCGCCTCTCCGCGGAATCCCAGTGTAACTATTCCGTCAAGATCGGCAGCGTCCTTTATCTTGCTCGTCGCGTGGCGGCGTATGGCAACGGGCAGGTCGTCCGGTTCCATGCCGCAACCGTTGTCGGAAACGCTCATAAGCGTGCGCCCGCCGTTCTGTATCTCCACGGTAATTCTGTCCGCTCCCGCGTCAATTGCGTTTTCAAGCAGCTCCTTGACGACCGATGCGGGTCTGTCCACAACCTCGCCCGCCGCGATCAGATTTGCTACGGCAAACGAAAGCACGTTTATTTTTCCCGTTTTAACTCACCTCCGCGCGTTGTTTGCTTTCTGTCATTATCTTTCACAGACGTTTTTTGAGTGAAAAGAGGAAGCTCATCGCCTCGTAAGGCGAGAGTGTGTTGAGGTCGACCGCCTTGAGCTCCTCGATTATCTGCTCATTTACGCAGTCGTCCAGAGTAATGAGGTCGTCGTTCTCCTCTTTCCTGCTGACCTCGGAGGTTGACAGCGCTTTAGCCGTTTTTTCAACCGACGCGAGTATTTCCTTGGCGCGTTTTATCACCTCATTTGGAATACCCGCGAGCTTTGCCACCTCTATTCCGTAGCTGTCGTCGGTGGAGCCGCGCACTATCTTGCGCAGAAAAGTGATATTGTCTCCGCGCTTTTTGGCGGCAATGTTGTAATTCACCACTCCGTCAAGCTCATCCTCAAGGCAGGTCAGCTCATGGTAATGCGTTGCAAAAAGCGTTTTTGCACCGATCTTGCGGCTGTTTGTATACTCGACGATCGCCCTTGCAATGCTCATTCCGTCAAATGTGGAGGTTCCCCTGCCCACCTCGTCGTAAATGATGAGACTCTTTCTCGTTGCATTATGCAGAATATAGGCAACCTCGTTCATCTCAAGCATAAATGTCGACTGCCCGGACGCGAGGTCGTCCGACGCTCCGACTCTCGTAAATAACTTGTCCACGATCCCTATCCTCGCCTCTGCGGCGGGTACGAAGGAGCCTATCTGCGCCATGACCACGATTTCGGCTACCTGACGCATATATGTGGACTTACCTGCCATATTGGGTCCCGTTATCAGCATAAGGCGGTTTGAAGCCGTGTCGAGATCCGCATCGTTCGGGACGAAATAGCTGTCCTTTACGAACTGCTCGACCACGGGGTGTCTGCCGTCCTTTATCTTTATCACACTGCTCTCGTCAACCTCGGGACAGACGTATTTGTTTCTCACCGCCACCGTGGCAAGTCCGAGATACACGTCGACAAGCGAGACGAGAGCGGCGGTCTTCTGTATGCGCGAGCTGTTCTCCGCAACGGAGTTGCGCACCTCGCAGAAAAGCTCGTACTCGAGCGAACACACCTTGTCCGCCGCACCGAGTATCGTCGCCTCCATGTCCTTGAGCTCCTGCGTTATATACCTTTCGCAGTTGGAGAGCGTCTGTTTCCTTATGTATCTGTCGGGCACCTGACCCATAAAGGATTTTGAAACCTCAATATAATAGCCGAACACCTTGTTGTATCCGATCTTGAGAGTCTTTATGCCTGTTTTTTCCCTTTCCTCGTCGGATATTTTTTCTATCCAGCTCTTGCCGTCGTGCATAACCGAACGCAGATAGTCCACGTCCTTGCTGTAACCGTCGGCGATAATTCCGCCCTCCCGCACCGAAAAGGGCGGGTCGGGCGAGATCGAACGGTCTATAAGCGCATAAATATCGTCGAGCGTATCAAGCTCTCCGTATATTCCCGACAGTTCGTCACATTTTGCAGACGAAAGCAGTTTTTTGAGCGGCGGCAACACCGCCAGCGTTGACGCGACCGCGCGCAGATCCTTGGCGTTTGCCGTTCCGTATACTATCTTTGCCGCCAGTCTTTCAAGGTCGAGCACGTCGGAAAGCAGATCGGCGATCTCCTCACGAAGCATAAAATCGCCCGCAAATTCCCCGACCGCTCTCTGCCGTCTCGCGATCTTCGACGGGTTGAGCAACGGATGCTCCACCCAGTTGCGCAGAAGTCTCGCTCCCGCGGCGGTCTTGGTTTTGTCAAGCACCCAGAGAAGCGACCCCTTTTTCTCCTTGGTCCTCATCGTCTCGGTAAGCTCAAGATTCCGCCGTGTGTTTATATCCATCTCGAGAAACTGCCCGTCGTTGTATACATTGAGCTCTTTTATATAGTATATGTCCGTTTTTTGCGTATCCGAAATGTAAGACAGTATCGCCCCAAGCGCGCTGACAAGAGCGGTGTTGTCGAGTATAGGCTCACACACCGCCTCCCCGAACTGCGCCGAGATCCTCTCCTTGGCGCTCTCATAGGAGAATCTCTCCGATTCCGAATCCGAGAGCATTGCCCCGAGCCTGCCTTTGATAAAATCCTCAATTGCCTCACAGCGCGCACCCGGCAGATTTATTATGACCTCGCGCGGGCGGTATGTTCCCAGCTCGTTGCAGAGTCTGTCCGTCATCGAATCTCCGCAGAGCGATGTGGCGTACACCTGCCCTGTGGATATATCGGCAAAGCAGACCCCGCACTCGAAATCACCGAGGCAAACGGCGCAGAGATAGTTGTTCTGTGTCTCCTTAAGCAGTCCGGATTCTATCAGCGTTCCCGGCGTTATGACCCTTATGACCTCACGCTTCACAAGCCCCTTGGCAAGCGCGGGGTCCTCCGTCTGTTCACAGATAGCCACCTTGTAGCCCTTCTCTATCAGCCTGCCTATATAGCTTTCCGCGCTGTGATACGGCACTCCGCACATCGGCGCGCGTTCCTCCTCGCCGCAGTCCCGCCCCGTGAGAGTCAGCTCAAGCTCGCGCGAGGCAAGTACGGCATCGTCGAAAAACATCTCATAAAAATCTCCGAGACGGTAGAAAAGCAAATAATCTTTATACTGATTCTTTATCTCGAAATACTGTTCCATCATAGGGGTCATATGAAAACGCCCTTCCTTTCCCATGTCGGTTTTACGGTATAACGAAATCTGCGTTTTTTTGTGAAACGCAAACTGCCCTGTTGTGTTTTATCGCGTTACGTGTGACGCCGAAAGCCGCAACGGATTTCCGTTTTCAGTGACAGCCGCCGCAGCTCGAGCAGTTATGCGTACAGGAGGACGGCTCCTCTCCCGTAATGTTGAATGTGATGGTACTGTTGACGGAGTTCATCAGCTCGTTGACCTCTGCCTGTATCTCGTTTAGCGCAATAAAATCCGGGTCGTTCGTGATAAGCGAGTACAGCTCGTCGATCCTCTTTTGTATGACGTCGATGAACAACGTGTCTCTCTCGGGCTTTGTTATTTCGCTCTGCATAGCTTTCTGTTGCACCTCATATTCCACAAGGCGCTTCTGAAGCTCGGTATTGGATTCATATTTCTTTTTCGCGTCCTCGAGAGCTATGAGTCTCGAATCCTCCTTAAGTGCTTTACCCAGCTGTGCCGCAAGTTCAAAAATTTCCATTTGTATAGCTTCCTTTCGGTTATCGTATTACTTTTCCGTAAAGAGCGAAGGTGTCCGCTCTCTCGATATAAACATTTAAAAATTTTCCCGTGTCCGCGTCCTCTCCGTCAAAGAAAACGATCTTATTCCCCTCGGTCCTTCCGCTGAACACGTCGTTGTTGTTCTTGCTTCTTCCGTCGCAGAGCACGCGCAGTATCTTTCCCTCCGACGGCTTGTTTTTCTCAAGCGATATTGCATTCTGCTCCTTGAGCAGGGCGTCAAAGCGCGCGCTTTTTACCTCGTCGGGTACCTGATCGTCCATCTGAGCAGCGGGAGTTCCCTTTCGCGGGGAGTATATAAACGAGAATATCATGTCAAATCTCGCCCGCCGCAGAGCTGCGAGTGTCGCCTCGAAATCCTCCTCGGTCTCACCCGGGAAGCCGACTATGATATCCGATGATATAACCGCCTGCGGCATCTTCTCTCTGATATAATCGACTATGCCGATGTATTTTTCGAAATCGTATCTGCGGTTCATGCGGCGCAATACCTCGTCGCTCCCCGACTGAAGCGGCAGATGAAAATGCTTTGCGATGTGAACCCCGTTCGCCATGACGTCTATAAGCTTGTGCGTTGCGTCCTTCGGATGACTTGTCATGAAATGGAGCGTATAATCTCCCTGTATCCTGTCAACCTCCGCAAGCAGATCCGCAAAATCATACCCGAATCCGCTGTCTCGTCCGTAGGAGTTTACGTTCTGACCGAGAAGCGTTATATCCTTGTATCCGTCGCGCACAAGCGCGGCTACCTCTTTGATTATCCCGTCCTTTTCGCGACTGCGCTCTCTGCCGCGTACATACGGCACTATGCAGTATGAGCAGAAATTATTGCACCCATACATCACAGAGACCCACGCCCGGAAGCTGCTTTCACGGTGTACGGGAAGTCCCTCTGCCACAGCGTATTCTCCGTCCTCGCGGTAATATTTCCGTCCCTTGCCGCAAAGGCGTTCGTATATCAGCTCGGGCAGTCTGTACACAACGGAGGTCCCGACCGTGAAATCGACATAAGGATAGCTCATTTTTATCTCGTTTACCCTGTGCTCCTGCGTTACCATGCACCCGCACACACCTATGATAAGCTCGGGATTTGCCGCCTTGAGGTGCTTGTACTGCCCTATTATCGAGAGCGCCTTAAGCTCCGCGTGCTCCCGCACGGCGCAGGTGTTAACGAGTATCAGCGAGGCGTCTGCCGCCGTGTCGCACAGCTCATATCCCATAGCCTGCGCAATGCCCGACATCGTCTCGCTGTCCGCCTCGTTCTGCTGACAGCCGAAGGTAAGTATAAACGCTCCTCTGCGCTTACCGCATTCTCTTGCAAAGCGTTCGTTTTCATCTCTCACGTACTCTATATATTTCCTCTGTTCGCTTATCCGCTCCGGAGGGATTATTCTGCTTTTTATCTCCATGAAACCTCTGTTTTTCTCGGCGTGACCTTTGATTCCGTATAATATTACATTATAATCTATAAGTCGGATTTTGTCAAGGATTAATACCCTCGGAGTGCGCGCCGGGCAAATGAGTCATAACCAGCGGGGCTGAAAGCCCACTGAAGCTCACTACATTTGCAATCTTGCCCTACAGTCGCAAATGCGACGGGATACGTTAGCCTCCCTTGTGTAAAGGGAGGTGGCACGGCGTATGCCGTGACGGAGGGATTGTTAAATTTGATCTTCCAAAAACAATCCCTCAGTCAGCTTCGCTGACAGCTCCCTTTACACAAGGGAGCCTCCGCTGCGGCGGGATTGTTCATAGGCAAAAGCCTTTTCGGAACCACCCGCTTAGCAGGTGGTTTTCATAAGCAAAAAAAGCCGCGCGACGATCGCGCGGCTCTGCGAACAATCAATATATATCCTTGTACCCGATGTTTTTGGTCGTTCTGCGACGGAATTTCAGCTCCGTAAAGTAATAATAAATACCGAAAAGGATCACAAACGCCGATACGGATATGATAAAGAATCTCCCGGTCAGAAAGTTTTTGAAGCTGTCCATGAATTTCAGAAATCCGTTGGCTCTTACGGTCTCGCCGGCACACAACGGCGCGCTCGCGACATACTTTCCGTCAATATAGAAATCCGCTCCGCCTATTACCTCGCCCTGTACAACGGTCGCGCGAAGAGGAGATTCGTACAGATAATACTTTATCTCGAGCGTATCGGCGGAATCGGAATCATAAGGCAGAAAAAGAGATACGTCCTCACTTACTACGGCTCTGAGCATCCGTACCCCGTCCTCGGACGAATCCCCCACGGCAAGTGAGACGGGAACCTCGCACACCTTTGTACCGGCGTCGAGGACCTTGAGATATCCGTAATACGACACGGCATATCCGATGAGCTTGTTTGCAATATCGAATGAACCGATAACTCCGTCGTGCTCTCTCGCCCCCATGACAATACACAGATACGTAAGTCCCGCATTCTCGGCAAAGCTGACAACGCAATATCCACCCGCATCCGTCATACCCGCGATAAGCCCACGGGCATTCTTGTTGTAAAAGCCTTGGGCGTAATACGTGCTTATGAGCGCGTTTCGGTTGTAAATCACCGATTTTTCAGTGCCGCCCCCGTTTTGCAGCGTGTAATTGGCGGCGGAGCTTGCAGTTACGTAAAACTCGTTTTCCATTGCCGCAAGAGAGAGCTTGACAACATCTCCGAGCGTGGTATACATAGCGGGGTCATCATATCCGGTGGGATTTGTGTAGTTGGTCTCGGTGCATCCGAGTGAGCGAGCCTTCTCGTTCATCAGGTGCACAAATTCGCCGATGCTGCCCGCACTTGCGTAAGCAAGCGCATATGCCGCGTCGTTGTACCCACCGCATACGGTCGCGTAATACAGGTCGCACAGCGAAACGACGTCACCCTCACGCAGATTCATGCTTGTCCCCTTGCTCCCCGACAGCATTTCCTCCGTCACGGTAACGAGCTCACCGAGCCTGTCACAGGCAAGCTCATAAGCCACAAGTCCCGTCGCGATCTTCGCGGTCGATGCCGGGCTTACGGTGCCGCCGGTGCTCTTACTGACTATTACCTTATTGTTTTCCGTGTTGTAAAGATAAACGGAATCCGCGTACTCAAGCGAAGGACACTCGGGAGCCGCCGACAGCGGAATTACCGCTGTGCATGAAAGAAGAAGCACCGAAAGCATAAGGAGAAGTGCGCGGAACAATACCGGCTTATTTTTAGACATGATCCTTGCTTTTGCTCTCAACCCTTTACCTCTCGTGCTTTCAGCGCAAGCCGTCGAAATAAGAGTTGATGAAGAATTTCAGCAGCTCGTCGCGGTTTATATGGCGTATGAGCCCGCGCGCATTGTGAAAATCCGGGATATATGTGGGATCCTCGGAGAGAATGTAACCCGCGATCTGCTTTGCAGGGTCATATCCTTTCTGCAACAGCGCGCCGTATATTATACGCAGAATCTCATCGGCATCCATGCCGCACGAGGTATCCGCAAGAATCTTTTCCCCGTCCATATTCTCCTCCGCTTTAAACATTTCCGTACAGCTTCGCCCACTGCGTCTCTGTACCGACCTTCCCTTTTTATTATACTACATCGCGTACCTTATATCAACAAAAATTTTTCCGGTTAAGCCGTAAAAGATCGTTTTATCGCGTGTAAGCACTTCACAAAAAGAGTTTTTCACGCGCGACCTCTTAATAAATTGTAATTATACAAATCGGATAAATTTCAGTATGTCCGGAAGCTTTTGAAAGGGGTGCGGGGAAAACTTTTTCTCCCGAAAAGTTTTCCCCGCAAAAAATATTATTTTCCCAAATACTCTCTCAAGGTCGGCAATGCTCTTTCGGCACAGCGAACGCCCTGGTCGTACAGCTTCCGCAGAGCATCCGGACTTGACTCGGTTCGTTTGAAATTATGCGTATCGTCCGGAGCTATTACAAATACCTTTCCCTGCTTTTCAAGTCGGAAAAGCCTGTCACGCTGGGCGTTATACAGTCTGTTTCTGTGTGTAAGCAGCCTTGCTAAGCGCGGATATCTGCGATATTTCATCGCCGCGACGGACGCAAAAAACTCGTTGCCCGCCTTGCGGTAGCCGCGCTCGCGTGTGAGCACGACTATAACTCTGTCGCACCCTGCGCGTATCGCTCTCATAAAGGGCACGGGCATTGCTACACCCCCGTCCATATAAAGCTCCCCACCGAGATTTACCGGCTGAAACAAAAGCGGCAAGGAGCAGGAGGCAACGACCGCGCGCCACTGTCTGTCCTGTGTGCCGAGCTGCAGATACTCTGCCCGCCCCGTGCGCAGATTTGTTACGCAGGCATATACCTCTCCGCCGAAATTTGCAAACGCCTCATAGTCAAGCGGGCAGTATTCGTTTGTTATCTGATTGAAAACGAAATCTATGTTATAATAGCTCCGATTTCCTTTTTTCATCAGATACCTGCGTCCCATATAACGCTTGTCGTTCATATATTCGAGACCGATTTTGAGGTTTCTGCCCTGCTGACCGGACACATACGAAAGACCGTTGCCGATTCCCGCGGAACTTCCCACGACAAAATCAGCCGTGATCTTTTCACGCAGAAATACGTCTATAACTCCGTTTGTAAAAAATGTCCGGCTTGCGCCGCCCTCAAAAACTACCCCGACCTTCATTTTTTGCCCCCGAAATATATTTTTCCATACCCGAGCAGGAGTACTCCAGCTCTCTGCCGTAAAAGCTCTCATAGCACTCTCGGCAGGCGGCAAAATCGGCGTCGCGCAAATACTCGGTATTCTCCCGCAGGGAAAGCTCCTCCCTCGGGTAGATCGGCTCCAGAATATTTACCACGAACTTCCTTTCGGCTATTCCCTCTTCATCGTATTTGCCCGTGTACTTGTATGTGATAAAGCAGGGTATTACCGGGACGTTGTTCTTTGCGGCGATATAAAAAGCGCCGTCCTTGAACGGACGCGGCTTCTCATACATCCACCACATTGCCTGCTCCGGATAAACAAGCAGATAATTCCCCTCGGATAGCCTGTCTCGCACCGCTCGGTTGAACGCCATCAGTCCCGACGGCTCATTGCTCAGCGGCATCATGCCGCCGGCACGCATCATCTCGCCGAGAAAGCCCGTCATATTGTTGAACGGCGCCGCCACGGTGTACAGCTTGTGTCCGCGCATCGCACGGCGAATGGCAAGGCAATCGAACATATACACATGATTGCTCGTCACCACGGCGGAACGTATGCCGCGCAGATTTTCCCTGCCGTTTACCTTCGATTTTATTATGAACCTGTTTATATACTGCGTATACGGTCTGACCACAAAAAAGTCCTCGAGAGAATACTTCGCCCTCTCCATTCCGTGCTTTATATAGTGGTAATCTCCGTCAACCTTTATGACTTTGCTCATGTCCACGGGGTCAACGTGTCTGTCAAACTCACCGAGCAGCTCACATTCCTGAATCTTCTTCAGGATCTCTGTTCTTGTAACGCTCACTGTCTTACTTCCTTTTTGTCGTCCGTCTCTTCACCGGCGAAATCAATACGGTCGATCGCGTCCCAGCACTCGTCCTTTTTACCGAGAAGCGCCTTGCCTATTATCGGGATATATCCCATATAGAACACGGGATGCGCAAACAGCAGAATGACTTTTTTCCACCACGGCAACCTGATACTCTTGCGGTCGATAACCATACAGAACACCGTGAGCACCAAAAACGACAGATACACGGTAAGTATTCCGAGAAGTCCCAGACGGAACGCCGGACGCCATACCGGGTTTCTGAACGCGATCATAACGATACTCATACAGAAGTTAAACAGGGAGAAAAATGTCAGAAATCCTATATGCGCGTATACCGGGCGCAGAGCCGTGACAAAGAAACGGTTTTTCTTCTTTTTTTCCGTCGTAGCCGATCGCGCGAGTCTCTCGCGATAAATTCTCTCGCTTTCCACAACGCCCGTAAGCCATCTTGTCCGTCTCTTGTTGGTAACGCGAAGTTCAACCGCTTCCTCCATATAGAGGACAGCGTAAGAGTAATAAAAGGTCTTTATTCCGCGGCACGCACAGTCGTTCATCAGCTCCATATCCTCGGTCAGCGTCTCACGGTAGGGCCATCCGCCGAGCTCTCTGATAAAATCCAAGGTGAACATAAGTCCCGTACCTATGGTCATTATGGTCATACCGTGATCGGATTTATATCTGTTGCCCATATCGTCAATAATCGTCCAGATAAGTCCGTTGCAGCAGGCAGAGAGCGAGAGCGCGGACTTGTTGTCGGACAGATAGTTCTTCACGAGCTTCTTTGAGAGGATCACCTGCGCGCCGCTTGCGAGCGCGTTGTTCATCTCCTCTACGAAATTGTCGGCGAGAAGGCAGTCGGCATCGATGACAAGATACGCGTCGTAGCTCTTTTCCTCATCCGAAATCAGCGACTTGAAGCAGGCGTCAAGCGCGTCCCCTTTGCACTTCTGCGTCTCCACGATATGAGCATATGCTCCGTATTCGCCGAGCATACCGAGCGTGGGGTCGGACTTGTCGGCAACTATGACATGAACGTCAAAAAGCTCCTTCGGGTACGTCTGCCTGCTTAAGCTATCGAGCAGAGGACGTATGACCTTACTTTCGTTTCTCGCGGGAATTACGACCGCTATCCTGTTTTGCACGTCGTTTTGCAGGCGTTTCTGCGGCTTTGCGGCTCCGAACCATGCGCGCAGACGAGGGCTGTAAATATACAGAAAAACAATCGCTTCGATAACAAAAAGCAATAATTCGAGCGCTATAAATTTGGATCCCATAATGCCTCCTATTCCGCAAAACCGTGTGCGTCAATTTCTTCTTTTCGCTTCAGATAATCGTCGAGTATGTCATCATACTCGTGTATCTTCAGCACCTGTCTGACCTTTTGAACCTCCCACGGCTTCACATTTACCGTGTGGAAAAACGGGAAAAACCGTATTGATTTTGAAAAATGCTGTATTACCGTATCATCGTAAAGCCGTCTTTGAGAATTGAATCTCTTGTCAAGGTACAGCTTATCGCTCCCGAGCCTGTTGATCGCGTCTTGGTCTGGGAAGCTCATCTTTTTCGTGCGGCAAAGCTCGCGACACCGCGCAAAAAGCCCCGTGCTGCGTATGCGTTCCATATTAAGAAGCAGAACGCCCGCGTTCATATAATCGTGACGTATGAAAAAACGCCCGAGATGGTCAAGCGCCGCGCCAAACTCATAATTGCTTATGTCTATATCGTAAAGCAGTGAAATATCCCCGTGAGATACGGTATCCGTGTCGAGGTATATTATTTTTTCGGGAATTTCCGGAAGAGCATCCGCAAATAGCCGCAGCAGTGTGTACGGCGTATATGAAGTCGCCATATTCCTTGAGTCGAGCATTTCGGCGCGAAACGGCTCTGCCGCGTCGATCAGGATCACGTTGCTTAAGGGATTGGCGTCTTTGAGCACCCTTCGTATATATCCCGCCTGTGCCGCACTTATCGGCGTGTATCGCGGATCGATGTCCGAGAGATCCATGGTGAGTATATAAACCGTTATCGGCGAGTCGGTATGCTTAACTGTCGACAGCGCCGAGATCAGCATACCGTCGAACACTTTTTCGTTTCCGCAATACATCAGATTGACCATAAATCATTCCCCGCTACGCTTCACATATTTTATATATTCGCAGTCCGAAAGCCTGCTGCGCTCGCACATCTTACCGTATACCGCATCGCGCAGAGCCTTTATCCGTTCTCTTTTTTTCAGATCTTCGTCGGGAAAGAACGGTCCGTCGATATAAACCGTGATCCCGGGCGTCTTTCTGTGCTTTCTCTTACGGTACACAACGGTAAACGAGAAGCACGGCGCCCCGAGCCTGACGGGATACGCAAAAGATGTCTCCCCGAACGGTCTTATTCCCGTGTAGTATGGCCAGATGTGCGCCTCCGGGTATATGGCAACCGCATTCCCCGCGCCGATACGCGTCTCAACGGCTCTCTCGAGATTACCGAGTCCGCGCAGTCCCGAGGGCAACGGCATGGCTCCGATCATGAGCATAAATTGCTCGGTCCCGCGCAGGGCGACAGAATCCGGATTGACGATCACATAAGAACGCGTCGGAAATGCCGCAAGCGCCTGAATATATCCGTCCCCCGGAACCTGAGTATGATTTCCGTACATGAAAAACCCGCTTTTGCGGTAAGGACGGAGCGCCTCGGCACCGACCCTTTTCATTCCGAATTTCAGCTTGCAGTAAAAATATGCGACCGGAGTCATTATCCCTCTGTAAACGAACGCCGACAGAGCGCGCCACAAAGGGTTTCGGTTTACATATTTATAGTCGTCCGGAATGTTTTTCGGGGGTCTTTTGATCCCCGAAAACTCATCTTCCGACTCATTGTTATAATATACAACATTATCATATTTCATAATCGGTCATATTATTCTGCCGAAATAATGTAATCGTAAAGCGGCTGACCTCCGTACAGCAGTGTAAACTCCGCCTCCGGCACCTCCCCGCGCAGCATTTCACAGACAGCATCCGCGTCCTCACTCCTGACTCCGTCGCCGTAGAATACAGTGATAAACGACGCACCTTTCATTTTATCGGCAAGCTTCATGATACAGTCACTGTTGCT
>JBJDZF010000160.1:0-4398 GCA_051867855.1 Eubacteriales bacterium | reverse complement strand
GATCTGCATTGCAGATACGAGCAATTTCAATATTTATTTGAGCCGCCTGCGGCGGCATGGAGATTAATATGTCAAACAATATAAAAATTACACTGCTGGGCGGAGACAGGCGCCAGGTCGCCGCCGCGGCAAGACTGAAAAAAGAAGGATATCGGGTATGTATGTGCGCCATACCTCCCGCCACCGCGGACGCCGCGGAGTTTGAATTTACGGACAATGTACAGTCGGCTCTCGTGGACGCGCTCGTTCTGTTGCTCCCGCTTCCCTCCTCCACGGACGGAATACGGCTGAACAGTCCGCTCGATCCCTCATTTTCGGACTTCCGTCTTACGAACATACTCACGCTGGCTGACACTTCTCTGATCATCATAGGCGGAAAACTGCCGCCTGCCTTTGTGTCGCTTGCCAAGGAAAAGGGATTCCGCGTTTTCGACTATTTCTCCTCCGAGGTATTCCAGATCAAAAACGCGTATACCACTGCGGAGGCGGCATTGAGCATTGCGATGAACAGTCTCACAAAGAATATACGCGGCGCCAAAATTGCCGTAACCGGCTACGGCAGAATAGCCAAGCACCTCGTGGGGCTTTTGCTCTGCATGGGTGCCGATGTCACCGTAGCGGCAAGGCGGGAGAGTGATATTGCCTGGGCGCAGTCTGCGGGATGCCGCACCCTGCGTCTCTCCTCCGACGGCGAAAACTCCCGTATCTACGAGCTTCAGAACGGATATGACATAATTTACAACACGGTACCGTTCTGGCTCTTCGACAAAAAATTTCTCGTAGGTGCGGACAGAAAAACACTGATAATAGATCTTGCCTCCGCACCCGGAGGGGTAGATGTCTGCGCCGCCAAAGAGCTGGGCTCAAACATAAGCTGGGCGCTGTCACTGCCCGGAAAATACGCCCCCGAAAGCGCCGGCGAGCTTATCGCCGAATGCGTCGACGACATCATCGCGCAGGAGGTAAGAGACTCATGATAGGTTACGCTTTTTGCGGCTCGTACTGCACACACGCCGCATCTTTATTGCAGCTCGCCAAGCTGCGTCAGCAGGGATATGAGATCCAACCGATAATGAGTGAAAACGTATATACGACGGACACAAGGTTCGGAAAGTGCTCCGAGCTTATCAAAAACGTCGAGGAAATATGCGAAAAAAGGGTCATACACACGATAGTCGATGCGGAGCCGCTCGGACCGAAAACCGTGCTCGACGCAATGATCATCTGTCCGTGCACCGGTAACACGCTTGCAAAGCTTGCCTCGGGAATAACCGACACCGCAGTGTGCATGGCGGCGAAGGCGCACCTGCGCGGAGACCGCCCGCTCATTATTGCACTTGCCTCTAACGACGCACTTTCCGCAAACATGAAAAACATCGCCGCAATGCTCACGCGCAAGCACGTTTATTTTGTACCCATGCGTCAGGACGACCCGGAAAAAAAGCCTCATTCTCTCATAGCCGACTTCGGGCTTCTCGAGCCGACGCTTGCCGGAGCGCTCCGTGCCAAGCAATATCAGAAAGTATTTATATGACTTATGAGGATAAAAACGTCGGTCGCCGCAAATGCTGTGCATTTGCGGCGACTATTTTCTATAAACGTTTACACCCTTTCGGCAAGTCTGTTTTTGTTTATGGGAGAAAGGACTCCGTTATCCATGACAAATACCCTGTCTGCCCGCATGGCGATGTCCGTATCGTGAGTGACCATGACAAGGGTCTGACCGATCAGCTTCTGCGTTTCCATAAGAAGAGAGAGCACCTCCTCGGCGTTTTTCTTATCGAGATTTCCCGTCGGCTCATCGGCAAAAACAATGAGCGGCATATTTACAAGCGCTCTCGCAATCGCAACCCGCTGCTGCTGCCCTCCGGAAAGCTCGCTCGGCAGATGATTGAGTCTGTCGCCGATACCGAGCGCCCTGATTATCTTTGACAGATTCTCCTCATAGGACATTTTATCTTTGTCTACCATCATAGTCGGAATAAGTATATTTTCAAGAGCGGTAAACTGCGGGATCAGGTTGTGATTCTGAAATATCATACCTATGTGTTTGCCCCTGAACTCCGCAAGTCCGTCTCCCGACAGCTTGGTTATGTCGGTCCCGCGTATGCTTACCCTGCCGCCGTTAGGTCTGTCTATCCCTGCGCAAATATGCAGAAGCGTGCTTTTACCTGAGCCGGATGCTCCGATTATGGCGACAAACTCCCCGTCATAGACAAAGAAACTTGCCCTGTCCACCGCAGTGATCACGGTATCGTACTGCTTATACTGCTTTATTACGTCCTGTACATCCAGCGCCCTTCTTCTGTACTCCATCATGTATCCCCTTTATCGTGTTTTTTCATTTTCCCCGAAAGCGAAAGATACGGCAGATACGACGACATATACCCGCATACCGCGCACACCGCAAGGCAAAGCGCAAGCGCGGGAGGCGATACGCTGTACTCGTATCTTATGCCTTCCCCGAAGCCGAACGACGCAAACCATGCGTTGTTCATGAACCTGTACATTGCATAGTTTGCCGCAAGCCCAATGGCGGCGGCACTCACGAATCCCAAAGCCGCAAGCAGGATCCCGGAGGTCTTGAATATTTTGCCGATAGCTTTGTATGTATATCCGCAGGCGCGTAGCGCCTCCACTTCTCCCTGCCTCTTTTTAAAGAACGAGGACTGCGAATAAAACCAAACCGTCGGAGACAGAGCAAGCAGCATAAGAGAGCACGCAAAACCGAACTCCGTACGCGCGCTTTGCTTTGACAGGTCGCGGTAAAACTTTCCGTACATATCGACAAGTCTGTATTCCCCTGCGAATGACCCGACGATCTCCGTAAGCCTCTCCGTAAGTCCGGAATACTCCGAGTCGCTTATCCCGGGGTCTATATTGACCGTCACGGACTTTGCCACGGGTTGCTCTCCGGTTGCGAGAGCATAGGCATCGTAATTCATACCGACGGTGAACATACCCTCCGTTTCTTCACAGTCCTGTATGACCGCGCCCACTGTATACTCGCGGAACTCCAACTGATTCTTGCTCATGATCTCAGACAGAACGCCCGCCGTATCAAAGGGATCAAGTATCACCGCCGTACTCGTACCGCTTATGGCGATAACCACCTTGTCACCCACTTTGAAATCGTATTTACGGGTATTGTTCACCGTATTGCCGACGATCACCGTATTTTCGTCCCGAAGCACCGAATATATGTCCCCGTCGATCTTATATTTACTGTTAAAAACCGAAAGAAGATCTTCATCAAAGGCAACATACTTAAATCCGTATGTCACATTTGTGTATCCCTGTGCCGCATAAGCCGCGAGAGCATCCTCCGTATCTTCGAATACGTTCCGCACATCTTCGGTTATCACGTAATCCGCCGAAATTCCGCGGCGCATATCCTTATTGATAAGCATTACAGACATCATCTCCGAGGCAGGAAGGCTTATCTCCCATTCAACGCTGTCAATGCCGTCCAGCTCCGATATCTTACCGTACAGATAATCAATATCTCCGCGCTGTATATCGATGTCCGAGTCGCTTTGGTTTTCAACGGTAAATCCGACAAAGGGCATCGATGTCGAGAGCATATTCATGCGGCTTATGTAAACACCGCAGAGAAACATTGCACAAAACAGCGACACTCCCGCAAGCAGACGAACGTAGTATTTTCTCATACGCCAAGCTCCGAGCGGCTCGTATTTGGAGAAGGCTTTCCCTCCGACAAGAAGAGTTGACCTGCGCGGCGAGCTTACAAGATTGGAATTGTCCCGCGCCGTCAGCAGAGAGACGGGAGTAGCGCGCGAAAGAAGCTTCATCGGCGTATACACCCCGAGGACGGAAACAATGATATCTGCAAGAATCACCTTGGCTACTGCCGATGCCGAGAAAACAGGCTGCACTCCGTATCTGCCGTAGAACAGCGATGAAAGAGTGAAGCAGACGAGCGCGGCGGGTATGAGAGCCGCAAGAGACAGCACCGCCATCTCAAACACGGAGACCGTGATAAGCCTCTTAAATCCCGCACCGAAGGTCATATATATTCCGTACATAAAACGGTTTCGGTTTATCCTCACCCAATAAAGCAAGGCAATCGTCACCGCCGAAGCGGCACTCATCAGCGCAAGGAGAATAAACGGCAGTGTCTCGGCAAAGACATCACCCGCGTCGGCATACGCGGCACGGGGTGTGTAGCTTACGCGGATATCGGAGAGGTCGGAGGCATTTCGCAGAATATAATAGTCGTAAAAAACCGCAGTGCTTTCCCCCTCCCGCATCTCTACGCACAGACGCATACCACCGCCGGAGGACTCGGGATTCTCTTCAAAATAATAGCTCTCAAAGGTGCGACTGCGCATAAATGACCGCACATACAGCTCTCTCTCAATATTTATATAGTCATTG
>JBJDZF010000159.1:0-4447 GCA_051867855.1 Eubacteriales bacterium | reverse complement strand
TATGATATCTGTTCTTCATAGCTTTCTGATATGCATGCCTCCGTCAAGAATAAATGACTGCCCTGTTGTATAGCCAAAGGTTCCGTCGCAAAGAGCGACTACCGCCTTGGCAATATCGTCGGGCTGTCCCCATCTGCCGAGAGGAACAAGTCCGCCTTCGATCAGACGGTCATATTTTTCCTTGACAGGGGCGGTCATGCCGGTGGCGATGATACCGGGACATATCTCGTTGACAGTAATGCCTTCCGATGCCAAACGGTCTGCAAACAGCTTGGTTATCATGCTCACGCCCGCCTTGGAAATACAGTATTCCCCGCGGCTCGTGGAGCTGGTGTATGCCGAGCAGGAGGAAATATTCACGATCGACCCGCCCTTGCCCTGCTTTACCATTTCGTTGGCAACCGCTTGTGTGAGAAATAGAGTTCCTTTTGTATTGATCCCCATCACAAAGTCATAGCTTTCCTCGGTCATTTCCAGAATATCACGCCGGGCCTTTGGCGCCACGCCTGCCACATTGATCAAGGCGGAGAGCTCTCCCTTTTGCATTGCAGTATTCAACAGGTTCTTTCGGGATTCGGGATCGGACAGATCTCCCTTCACATAGGTAAATTCATATTTTTCAAAGTCCGAAAGCTCGGCGGCGTCCATTATATCCATCCCCACCACGGCATATCCGTTGCCGCATAGCCGCAATGCGCTTTCCTTACCGATTCCGCCGAGCACTCCGGTAACAATTGCAACCTTCATTGTTTGATCTCCTTATAAAGTTTTTTGTAATATTCGTTGAATACCGCGCATCCCGAAACCTTTTTGTTCCGCATCAGCACAGTACATCGGGAGCAAGCAATACAACATTTTTTTGGATCAAAGCGCCCTGATAAATGATCCGTGTAAAACGTAGGGTACGCAAGCCACATTCTGCCGTATCCCACAAGATCACAAACGCCTTCCCGCAATAGCTTTTCCGACTCCTCCATCAGATCGTCCCGATAATATGAAAGTCCCGATCCCACCACAGTCAATGACGGGAATTTTTCCTTGATATGCCGCTCCACTGTCACGAAGCGGGCAAGACCTTCCTCTGCGGGCTCAGGCGCAACATAGCTTCCTTTACGGTAAGGACGGTTGACATGAGGATTGTAATAGGGATTTCCAAGCGTTACATTCAGTATCCGGACCCCCGCCTGTAAAAGCTTTTCGATCAGCAGATCCGGCTCGGTCAGGTCAAGAGCGTTTTCCGCGTCTGTGCCGAAGCCGTAAGGCTTCGGTACCATGTCCGAAACGCTGAGCCGAGTAGTCAACAAAAAATCATCGGGAATGACCTGCCTGACAGCCTGAATGCAGTCGAGGTACAGTCTCGTCCGATTCTCAAAGCATCCGCCATAACGTCCCTTGCGCCCAAACGCCGATAAAAGCTCCTGAAGAAGATATCCGTGACACGATTTTACGTCCACTCCGTCAAATCCCGCCTTCACCGCAAGCTCGGCAGATGCGGAATATTTCTCGGGAAGGCTATCAAGATATTCATCGGTCACGATGTTTTCGTCGGTCACCGGGCGGGTCGCCTCATAGATCGGATGACGGTAAGCGATCATGGGAACGATGCTTTGCCTGCCCGAATGGGTCAGTTGAAGAATAAAGACAGGCTCGATCCCGCACTCTTCCCGCGCGATCTTCCGCATATCACGCAAAAGCTTCTGAAATTCAGCGAGATTATCCTCTGTCAGCATCATCTGACGCGCATTGGTGCGCCCCTCCGGACACACGGCATTCGCCTCGAACCAAACGATCCCCGCGCCGCTTCTTGCTGCCCGGAAGTATTTTTCAACCGTCAACTCGCTCGGGCTTCCGTCCTCATGGCAATCGCATCCCTCCATTGGTTGAAGCACCACACGGTCGGGGATTTTTCGTGTACCGACCTGAATGGAATCTTGAATCATCCTTCGCACATCCTTTCTTTATACACTATACACTGTATATTGTATCACGAAGCAAAAGCAATGTATATATTAATAATTGCAATATACATTGCTTTTATTGCAAACTTGTGATACAATAAAACCATAAAGGGGGAATCTCGGTGACCCACAGATTTCAGACAGATGAATTTTTATTTGAATATATGGAGAGCATGACCGACGATCCTGTTTTATGGGAAAGTCATTGTCATGCGCAATTTGAAATGATCGCCGTGCTGGAAGGAGATATAAGCATTATGCTTGAAGGCAGAAGCTACCGCCTGACAGAAAAACAAACGGTCATTATACCTCCGCTTCTCTATCACACCATTACAGCCAATAAAAAGGGAATGTATCAAAGGATCACCGCATTGTTTGACATAACTGCGATCCCCGCTGCCCTGCAAGCCCGATTCCTGCAAAAGGATGCGGAGCTTGCCGTGTTCTTTTCACGGCAGACCGACGAGATCAAAAGGATATGCCTGGAAGGCGCGCCTGCGTTTTACGCACCGCTGGCACAAAGCCTGATGATACAGATCTTTTATAACGATGTGCATGCCAAACACACCAATACGGGGGATGACGTAGACGAATTTTTACAGAAGCTCATTTTGTATATCGATGAACATTTGTGCGAAAAAATTTTGTTGGATGATCTCGCAGCACATACCGCACGCTCAAAATCTTCGGTTTGTCACCTGTTTGCAGAGAAAATGAATATTTCTCCAAAGCAATATATTTTGCAAAAAAAGCTTGCCCTTGCCGACAAATTGATCCGCGACGGAATGCCCCCGACAATTGCGGCAATGCGGGTCGGATATGAAAATTACAGCAATTTTTACCGTATGTATCGAAAATATTTTAAAAACAGTCCAGCCGAGGACAAGAAGTAAAACAATAAGGTATTATACCAGTTTGCCTTATGGTCAAAACGCATTCCGCGACTGAACTGTAACAGTTTTTCTGCCACCATTGTGTCCGGACTCCGTTTCACGCATTGTGACATCCGACGCATGAAAACTGCATTTCATATCTGCGGATTCAAACCATGAAAAAAAAGCACGAAAAAAGCCCGGAACAGCTCTGCCGTCATGCGGCAGAGCTGTTCCGGGCTTTTTCGGTCATATATCTGTTTTGTCCGAGCTTCTTGGTATCTCTTGACACAAGATATGACTTATATCATTCGACAAATCTCCATTTCATAGATCCGGCAATAACGTATGAGGATCTTTTCATATCGTTTTTATCAACAAAAATGTCATCAGACCAAAGGATTAATCCTTTATCGTCAAATGCAATAGACGTTTCAAATATACCCGAAAAATCACTTTTTACTTGCCATTCAATGAGGTTTTCAAATTCGATCTCAACAATGGTATCAGAAATGCTCGTCACTGATATTTGGAGCGTTAACTTTGTTAACTCTGGAGAGAAGCAATGTCCTTTCTCAACTTTTCTGATGCCTTTGTTAGTATATTGGACTGAAATAATGTATCCATCATGCAAAGCGTTTGTTTTATCAAGAAAATATACAATATCCTTGTTGGTTTGGATATAAATAAAATCCATGCACACACTACCTTTACACATTGATATCCCAGACATTTGTAATAATTATATCATAAAGAATAATGTTTTGTCAATGAAGCATCCGCCGCCGGCGAATGTGAAGCGGCAACAAGAATTTCAGGAAATCAGCTTTATTATTTTTGAAAGGTTGTCCAACCCGTGATTGTTTCGACGGTAATCTCGGAGAGAAAAGTCTACAAATCTACATATGTCAATGTCGCTCCTTCCGTATGCCTTTTTGAACTTTTCAATAAGATCCGGCTTCCCGATGATTATAGCCAGTCCGCCCTCCAATGATTCATCAATAAGCAGATACCACCGACAGGAGTCGGGACAAATAACAGACATAGAATATGGCGTGTAATTTCTATACAATTCATACGAGTACGGTGGGGGTATGAAAAATGCTTCGGGATTTGAATAGAGGCTTTCCGCTTGTATCGCAAACAATTTCTCACCCGTAGTACCAACTGCGCATCTTACCAAAGTTTTACATTGATATTCTGACAATAATAAATAATCTGTGGGATAAATAAGGGTGGCGCACATACCTTCAGGACATCTTAAAGCATAAATACCCTCCTCGGTGAGACCGCAATTCAGCGCTTTTAACTTCGACAATTGCACTTCTGTTAAATTGCGTTTGTGTGATTCATTCATTACCATATAAATTTAAATCCTTTCAACGCCGTAGATTCGTATAGATGTATATACGTCCATCACCTTAGAAAAAACTCTTAATTCGAAACCGCTTGAGTTATTGTCAACGAATTTTCCGGGTGCATACTCACTCAATCCGAACGTTTGAGACATAACAAAGTTCATTGCAGCTTCGTGTGAACCAGTTACAACTCTGAAACCGGATTGTAGTGTTGCTCCTTGATACGGCTTTCGTCATCATAACTGTAATACAGCGCCGA
>JBJDZF010000158.1:0-4452 GCA_051867855.1 Eubacteriales bacterium | reverse complement strand
TTGACAACGGCGGACTGCGCGTAGACCTTACCGCAAGGCTCGTGTTTATCGATTCGGAGCGCGTGGATATGTCCCCGAAAGAGTATGACCTGTTTTTCTATATGCTTGCCAACCGCAACATAGCCTTGTCCCGCGAAAAGCTGATAAGCGAGGTATGGGGATATGACTTTTACGGAGACGTTAGGACGCTGGACACACATATCAAATTGTTGCGTAAAAGTCTCGGTAAATATGCAAAATACATTGTTACACTGCGCGGCGTGGGGTACAGATTCGAAGGAGAATAGGATATGGTCCGACAGACCGTCGGAATATCCCGGTTTGAGATGAAATGAAGCATACAGGCAAAGCAAAGGGCGGTTTATTCAGAAAAATAAGCATTAAATGGAAAATGTTTGCCATATTGATTGTCTTTATTTTTGTCGTAATAGGTGTTATATGGCTTTTTCAGGTAAAACTGCTGTATGTTTTCTATAAGGACGCAAAATTCAGCGAGCTTGAGAGCACTGCACAGGCAATCATGGCTTGTACCGACGACGAGACGGCACTCGAGAATGTTGTGCTCGGTTCTGCAAATGAATATTCCTCGGCAATCCTTGTCTTTAAGATCGAGGATAATGTTGCGATACGCATCATGGATGCGGGAGTCGTCACCGACAGCCTGATGCCATTTATCTCCAAAAAAGATCTTCAAATGTTATACGACAGTGCCGTTCAGAACGACGGTAAATACGTCGCCACCGTCAGTTCGGACAATCTATCAGATGGACTTACACCTGAAAAATTCGGAAATACGGAAGCGAAAGCAAGCGATTTTCTGAGCTTCAATACAGATAAAATTATCAGCGCCGTGGACGTGAGAACCTTTGTTTCGGGTGGGAATGAATATTTTATCATACAGACCGCGGATCTGACTCCGGTTCAGGCAACCGTTAAAACGCTTAACCGTCAGTTTATCTGGATCGGCGCGATACTATGCCTGCTCGCTCTCGGACTTGCCGCCGTAATGTCACGGTTTATCACAAAGCCTATCGTGAGAATGAACGAATCGGCACGCAAACTTGCACAGGGAAAATACGATGCGGATTTTTCGGGACACGGATACAGGGAAATATGCGAGCTTTCCGACACGTTGAACTATGCCTCTGATGAATTGGCAAAAACAGACAAACTCCGTCGGGAGCTTATCTCAAATATCTCGCACGACCTGCGTACTCCGCTTACGATGATCAAGGGTTACAGCGAGGTAATGCGCGACATACCCGGAGAAAACACCCCGGAAAACGTCCAGGTTATAATTGACGAGACCGAGAGACTTACAAACCTCGTGAGCGATATGCTCGATATTTCGAAGCTTCAAGCAGGCACACGCAAACCGGAAATGACGGTGTTTTCGCTGACCGATACTGTACGCGAGACGATGACGAGGTATGAACGCCTTAAAAAACAGGACGGCTACCGCATAGAGTTCAAAGCCGAGGGCAACGTTGACGTTTATGCGGACAGCGTTATGATCCTTCAGGTGATCTATAATCTGATAAATAATGCCGTCAATTATACGGGAGAGGACAAGTACGTCCTTGTCGCGCAAACCGTGACGGATAATACCGTACGTATTTCTGTGACCGATACGGGAGACGGCATCGAAAAGGATCAGATCCCGCTCATATGGGACAGGTACTATAAAGTAGACCGTGTGCACAAAATGGCTGCCGTCGGCACGGGACTGGGGCTTTCCATTGTAAAAGAAATACTTGAGCTTCACGGCGCGCAGTTCGGAGTAACGAGCACTGTCGGATATGGCTCTACTTTCTGGTTCGAGCTTCCCGTTTATAAAGAAAAAGACTGAAAAAACAAGCGGTATGATAATGAAAAACAGTTCAATAATCAGTGCTTTGCGTTGCCCGTGCTGCCGCTCGGAGATGACGGTATCACCCGACGGGAAAAGCCTTTTGTGTATGGGTGAGCGGAGGCATTGCTTCGATTTTTCTTCAAAAGGATACGTCAATCTTGCCCCGAATCACGGAAACGGCGGAGACTCGCGCGAGGCGATATCGGCTCGAACGGCGTTTTTTGACCGCGGCTATTATGCTCCCATTGCCGAAGCGGTAACCGCCGTGCTCGAAAAACATATCGGGCGCGATTCAAAAGCGCTCACGGTCGATGCCGGTTGCGGAGAAGGATACTATGCCGAGGCGGTCGCATCGGCAGGCTTGTCGGTTGTCGGCATTGATCTGTCAAAATACGGGGCAGCGCACACGGCAAAAAGGCTGAAGTGTCATTCGGATACGAACAGTCTCGCGTGCGTTGCGAGCCTTTTCGATATTCCGCTCGTGGACGGCAGTGCGCGGGCATTAATGAATATATTTGCTCCGTGCGCCGAAAAAGAATTCTCACGCGTACTCGGAAGCGGCGGAATACTCGTGCTTGCCGCAGCCGGGAGGGATCATTTGCTCGGATTCAAGAGGGCGTTGTATTCGTCGGCTTACCTCAATAACGGGCGCGCCGACAAGCCGATCGGCATGGAGCTTGTCGGACAGGAAAAAATACGCTATGATATCTCTCTTAAGCAAAAAACGGATATTATTAATCTGTTCTCCATGACGCCGTATTATTGGCGCACTTCGGAGTCCGACAGACAAAAGCTCGGACAGCTTGATTCTCTTGAAACCGAGGTGGATGTCGATCTGTTCGTATACCAAAAGAAATGATGATTTATTAAAGCGGAGGGTTGCCTGCAATGAAAATTTCTCTGATAGTTCCGATGTACAACGAATCGGAAATAATAAAAACCACCGCAACAGTGCTTTATGAGCACATGAAACGGGATTTCGGGGAATCCGAATTTGAAATAATTTTTTCCGACGACGGCTCAACCGACGGAAGCGCTGATGCTGTTCGCTCGCTTTCGCTGGACTGTGTTAGAATTGCGGGATATGAAAATAACCGCGGAAAGGGTTGCGCAGTACGTACCGGGATGCTCGAAGCGGTGGGAGATATCGTAATGTTCACCGATGCCGACCTTGCTTACGGTACCGAGGTTATACGCAGGGCGTATGATTATTTTATTGAAAACCCGGGAACCGGTATGCTCATAGGCTCCCGCAATCTGAATGCGGACGGCTATGAAGGGTACACGCCCTTGCGCAGAATTATGTCCAGAATTTACATAAAGGTTCTTTGCGCGGTCGGCGGTTTGCGGCTTTCGGATTCGCAGTGCGGTTGCAAGGCATTTACAAATGAAGCGGCAAAGAAAATCTTTTCGCAGTGTACGGTAGACGGTTTTGCTTTTGATTTCGAAGCCATTATCAGAGCGCAGAATCTCGGTATAACAATAGCGGAGATGCCGGTCAAAATTATCAATCACCGTGATTCCAAGGTTCACATAGTTTCAGACACCTTCAAAATGCTGCGCGATCTTCGCAGAATACGTAAAAATATAAAATCAGAGACTAAAAACACCCTGAAAGTATGATCTGATATTTCAGTACAGGAGACTCATTGTGAAAACGGGCGAAAAGATAAGAAGGCTGAGAAATGAAAAACTGATGACGCAATCTCAGCTTGCCGGGACGCGTATAACTCGGAATATGTTGAGTAAGATCGAAAACGGAGAGGCAAATCCGTCTTTGCCGACTCTCGAATATATAGCGCAGAGACTCAACGTATCGGTAGGATTTCTGCTTGCCGACGCTGAGGATGACATGATTTACAGAAAAAATCATGAGCTTTTCGACATAAAACGCGCATATGCCTCCGGCAATATGAGACTTTGCCGCGAAATGGCACAAAAAAGCGATATTACGGATGACGAGACGGAGCTGATACTCGCACAGGCGACGTTTTCCGTGGCGCTTGAAGAGTTCGGCGCAGGGAATCTGAAAAACGCCTGTCGGCTCTTTGACGAGGCTTTGTCTTACTCGGAAAATACGGTGTATTACACAGGTCACATTCTCTCCGCCTCCGCGCTGTATTTCAGATATATGCGGACAATATCGCAGACACTTTCCTCCGAGATCATTGACGAATACGATGTGGAATATTACTCGGCAATGCACGACAGGACCTGCTTTTACATGGTTTGTCTTGAAAATCTCGAAAAGAGTGCGCCGGGGTACGTTGAACAGTATATAAAATCAGGTGAGCCGGATGACCCGTATGTCCTCCATCTCGGTGCAAAGGTGAACATGAAGAGCGGCGATTTCCGTGCGGCATACACCAAGCTTTACAGAATACTTATAAGTCAGGTCGAGATAAACGAGCCTTTGATGTATGCCGTACTCTGCGACCTTGAAATATGTTGCAGGGAGACAGAGGACTTTAAGGGCGCCTATGAGTATTCATTGACCAAAATCGATCTTATGCAGAGACTTTTGAGCGAATAGCGTGAAAGTATTGCTAACCTTTAAGTGAAGTACATCTTTTTCACGCCCAAATTGCTCTCAAAATGGG
>JBJDZF010000157.1:0-4453 GCA_051867855.1 Eubacteriales bacterium | reverse complement strand
TTTTCTCGCCACACGGGGCGAATTTGGCGGCTTTCTACCGCTTACATCTGCATGGTGTTCATCTCCTTTCTCTGCATTTTGGGAGCAGTATTTATAAATACAAAAAAGACCCGCACCGAAAAGATGCGGATCAAGATTCGTTAAGTGCGGCTCCTTCGTCGGGCTTGCTGACTGCCGCACCGACCGGAAGAACACGCCACTTGGCAAGAGGAAGTATGCTTTGTCTCGCATTCTCCGATCTACTGTCCCCGGTACGTTCCTGCGCTCGCTTCGACCGCGTACTGTGGGATACTTCCGACTCGCTTGCCAGTTCCTTTCGGAGCGTGAACCTCACGCCTTCCTCCTCGGCACGCCTGTGATGTTATTCTGATAACTGCACAGACGCATATGTCTTGGCAAGTCCATATCCCCCATATCCTCCCGGGGCAGGGGTATTCAGTTGTCACCGGTAATCCCGGCGCGAGAGTAACATTTTGACCTCTCCACATATACCCCGACATGAAAATGGCGAAATGTTCCTGACTGTGAAAAAAATTTTTGATTTTTTCGGGCAATAAAAAAGCCCCTCGGATTTTACTCCGAAGGGCAATAGGGAATCGTAAGTATTCAGTTGTTTCCGTTCGATACGGTCGCAACTGCAGTGTTGGATGAAGTCCAAGTTACGCTCTTATCGGTAGCATTGGCAGGGGACACGGTTGCTATCAGTGTTGATGTGTTTCCTACAGTCAGAGTCAAGGTTGAGTTGTTGAGAGAAACACCAGTGACATCAACGGTCGGATTTTTCACCGTAACAGTGCAGGTCGCGGTCTTTCCGTTTGCCGTTGTTGCGATAATTACTGCCGTACCCGCACCAATTGCCGTAACTGTCCCATTCGATACGGACGCAACTGCGGTGTTGGACGAAGTCCAATTTACACTTTTATCGGTAGCGTTGGAAGGGGCGATAGTTGCGGTCAGTGTTGAAGTATTTCCGACAGTCAAAGTTAAGGCTGATTTGTCAAGTGAAACACCCGTGACATTTATTTCTGTTTGTGTTGTCTCATCGGATTTTGTATCCTCATTAGATTCCGTCGGCTTTCCCGATGTGTCAACCGAAGTTCCACCACCCTTGTCACAGCTCGTAAAGACGACGCTTGAGAGCATGACAAAACATAATAAAAGAGAGATTGCCTGTCTGATTGAATGTTTTTTCATAAAGCTTTCCTTTCCACATGTCAAGTAATCAATTGCACCGAATGAATTATTCGATGCAGTTTTCCCAACAAAAAAGAGCATATTTCTCCATAATAAGGTAAAAATTGTATGCTAATGAAATACAAATTTACATTTTTATCTTGAAAATGCTCTGAAAAAGTAGTACAATGACTGGTAATATGGGGAATTTATGCACAGAATAATTCAATCGATGCAGTTTTGCTCACAAAATACGCGTCAGCTTCTGCATCATATCCATTTTATGGTCGAGCATACAGTGGGCATAGCGATTCAGCGTGATGGAAGCATTTTTATGTCCCATAATATCGGCAACTGTTTTGATGTCCATCCCGCACTCAATGGCACGGGTGGCGAAGGTATGGCGAAGAGCGTGGAAGTTTAGCTTGCGCACTCCCGCGCGCTCGGTAAGTTTTTCAAATATGTATTGGTATGAGCGGATCGACATTCGCTCGCCTTTTTTATTCTCCACCACATAGGGTGAAAGTGCGATTGCCAGGTCTTGGTGCAACATTTCTGTTATGTATTCCGGTAATGGTATCACTCTGTCCGACGCTTTCGTTTTGGGCGTATCTACGCATAAATTCCACACACCGTCATCATCTTTTTCCCGATATACCGTTTTTGTGATTTTTATAACGCCTCTGTCAAAGTCAACGTCGCTCCATGTAAGACCGAGCAGTTCACCAATCCTCACCCCTGTATAAAGGCAGAGGAGGATGCCGTGTAGGCGTTTATCATCTGATTTTGATATCTCTGCTTCAATAGCCCGTTGTTCCTCTATCGTAAATGCTTCAATTTTTTTCGCCTCGGATTTCGTTCTACGCACTCGTACACACGGATTTTCTTCAACATATTCCATATCGCAGGCATATTCAAAGGCAAGATTGAGAACGGACAGCATCATATTTGTACTTGTGGCGGAGAGCTTGTCGCCACTGCGTATGTTGCCGTCCTTTTTCTGCTTCATGAGGAATTCCTGAATCTCCCGCCGCCCGAGTTCTGTAATATTCCGACTGCCGAGTGATGGAACAATGTGCATCGTGATAAGGGATTGATATCTGCTATACGTCCGAGCCTTGATATGTTCCTTTTGATAGATGTCCAGCCATTCTGTGAGTAGTGTTTGTGTTGTCATAATTACCTCCTTAAATTTTGATGATGCAATTATTTTACATCAAAATTATCACGTGGGTATTAGCAACACAATATCACAACTTAACAGAAAAGTCCAGATATCTTTTTGATAATAAAGTAACAACCTACAACCTACATCCTATAATATTTATATTGACAAGTAGGTTATAGTATGATATAATGATTATAGCAAATCGGAGGTAATATGATGAGCATTTCTATTGAGAAACAATACAAAAAGACTCTTGGCAGATATTCGGATATTGAACGTGAGCTACAAGGTTTACCTCTTGGGTATATCTCCACAAAGGTCATTCACGGAAAAACACAGTATTATTTGCAAAAACGCGTAGGCAAAAGAGTGGTCGGCAAATATATTCCCGAAGACGAGGTTATTTCGGTAAAAAAAGGACTTTCACGACGTGTGGCATTGGGCGAGGAACTGTCGGCTATCAACACCCGTATTTCCGAGCTTGAAGCGGCGGCAAAGCTGATCGATTCTAGAGTTTATAATAAATTGTTGCTCTTAAAGGCGTGTATGCCAATGGAGCATCTGACGGCGGAAGAAAGAAAAAAGGCGTCCTCGTTTGCGGGAGCTATGAACGCTGTCGAGGGTGTTCACGCCACTAAAGAGACGCAGAGTGCGGTTGCGGATTGGATCGCGGGAGAGGTGTCTTTCCTTTCGGTATATGAGAGCACACTCAAAAAATACGGTTTTCCTGTGGAGGGCAGATAAATGAGAGATCCCTATTTATATGATGACGTGGACGTTCTCAAAAATCGTGCTAACATCAAGAATGCGGAGCTTTTGAGGACTGCCGAGGCGGATATTACCAATCTCGCTATGACGGCTATTTATGACAGAAAATACGACAAATTCAATCTTGAAACCTTGCTTGATATTCACAGAACGATTTTCGGACAGATCTATGATTGGGGTGGCGAAATTCGAACGATCATGATGACCAAGCCCGAGGACGTTCTTGGCGGAGACACCGTTCGATACGCTTACCCAAAGGAAATAAAAAAACAGCTTACCGAGACCATAAAGGAGGTAGGTAAGCTAAAGCGGACGGGAGACAATGACCGAGACATCGTCTTTCGCCTGACGAGAATTATCGCGGCAATATGGCAGACACACCCGTTCCGTGAGGGCAATACTCGAACCGTGATCGTGTTCGCCGTTCTTCTTGCCAAGCACCTCGGCTTTGAGGTTGACCACGAGTTGTTCCGTGTGCATAGCTCTTACGTGCGTAACGCGCTGGTATGGGCATCGCAGGGGATGTATTCCGAATATCAGTATATCGAGCGTATCTTTTTTGACGCTATTTTGCACGAGGATAATACGGAAGAAAATATTGCGAAAAGCAAATCTGCGAAGTACGAAAAGATTGGGGATTATAAGGTCAAGGATTACGTGGAAAGACCTCACGAATATAAGAAATAATGGAGAACTATTATGGGATTACTTGAATGCGCAAGCGCGGCATCTGTTTGGCGCGGTCGCGACTATTATGAAGATAAAAAAGTTAAGAACCTAACAGAAATAAGCAACGGTATATTTACTGCCGACGTTATTGGAACGGCAAGTGAACCGTATGTTGTAAATCTTGATGTTGCACATCCGAGAAAATCGACCTGCAACTGTCCTCACGCAGACGGTAAGCGTATCGTATGTAAGCATATAGTAGCAACCTATTTTACCGCATATCCCGAAGAGGTGATCAGGTTTGATCAGGAATGTTTAAAAGCTCAAGAAGAAGAGGAAGCATGGGAAGAAGAACTTTACGATAGAGTTCAGGCATATGTTGGACGTATGAAAAAGAACGAGTTGCAACAAGCCTTACTTGAATTGCTTTTTGATGGACCCGAATGGCAATTTGAAAGATTTGTAAGAGATCACGACTTGGATGAGTATTAAAGCCAAATATACTTGATTTTCCTAGCCTTTTATGCTATAATGTAACTGATATAAAAAGGGTACAGAAAATCCTTTCACCGAGGTGTCGTTACCATCAGGTTCTAGTGGGGGCAACTTCGTGAAGGTTCAAGTCCTTTTACCCGCACCAAAAAAGCAAAGACAACCCGAAGGTCGTCTTTGCTT
>JBJDZF010000156.1:0-4479 GCA_051867855.1 Eubacteriales bacterium | reverse complement strand
ATTCTGAAAACCCTGACGACTGGGAAGAAATCAGCGAAACAATGGCACACAATGGGGAATATATCGCACTGCGTATCAAAGGCGACAGCATGGAGCCTCGGATGAAAACGGGTGACGTAATAATCGTGCGCTTGCAGAATGATGTCGATAACGGAGAAATTGCGGTCGTTCGGGCGAACGGGGATGAAGCCACCTGTAAAAAAATAAAAAAGACCCCTGAGGGTCTTATGCTTCTTTCACTCAATCCTGAATATGAGCCTATATTTTATACCGCAAAACAGGTGCAAGAGCTTCCGGTATCGATTATCGGCAAAGTTGTAGAGCTGCGAGCCAAATTCTAACAGCGACAGATAAAGTAAAGCGTGATTATAAATTTAGAAAAGAGGTATATCATCAATGTCATTTTTCGATATTTTCCGCGTATCAAAAATAAAAAAAGAGAATCAAATTCTTGCACAGCGTGTTGTGGACATGGAGCAAGAGAATAAAAATCTTGCACAAAAGCTGTCTGAATTAGATGCATCTATCACGCCGGAAATGCGAGATATTTTTGAATCGAAAAGAATGCTTGCTGAGCTATCTGAACAAAAACAGCAACTTCAAAATTCGGTCGACCAAATAAATTCAGATTTAGAAAATAAGAATAGCGAAATAAAGCAGCAACAGCAAACAATCGAAGAACAACAGCAACAGCTTTCCGATAGTGATAATAAACTTGAAAATAATAAAAAGAAAATTAAGGCGGTTGCATACTGCATAAAGTCTATACAATCTTACTATGAAAAATTTGAATTAACAAATCCGTTAGAAAACGAGATTTCCCAAATCGAAAAATATGTTTCAGATATTGAGTGCGGTGATATGCTCAATCCTACGGCTGAATTAACACTGCACAATTCAAGCATAAAGGACCTTAAAAAGCAGTTTAAGGCTATTGATAACAGTATAGAAAGAGTATTGTCTGAGTATGAAAAGCGCTATACTACAAAAGCAAACTTAGCAATATACCGTCTTATGGTAATCGCACTGCGCGCTGAACTTCAAAATGTTATGTATGTGCTTAAATATCAAAAATTAAATGAATCACTTGACCAGGTGCATGAAATATCAGATAAGTATTTGAAAATAGCCGCAGACGGAAATCAACAGATTGCTCCTACCATTTCTAAGTTTATCAGCACAATAGAGGTTCTGTTCTCCGACGCTGTAAAGGTTGAATATGAGTATTATGTGCGCAAAGAGCAGGAAAAAGAACAGCAAAGAGCTATCAAGGAGCAAATGAAGCAAGAAGCCGAAGAACGAAAACTTTTGGAGCAGCAACAAAAGCAGGTTGAAAAAGAAGAATCAAAGTATTTGGCTGAAATCGAAAAGCTGAAAGCGCAACTCGCGGAGGCGTCGGAAGAAAAATCCGAATATATCACGTCCCGCATCGAGGAAGTAAATTCTCTTTTGAGTGAGGTGGAAACCAAAAAGGAAGAAATCAGCAAGTTGCAGAATGGTAAAGCCGGATATGTTTATATTATAAGTAACCTTGGCTCTTTTGGAGACAACGTGTTCAAAATCGGAATGACGCGAAGATTAGTACCGCAGGAACGCATTGACGAATTAGGAAGTGCATCTGTTCCTTTCAAATTCGATGTTCACAGTTTTATTTTTTCCGAGGATGCTCCTACTTTGGAGAATAAGCTGCATCAAATATTAAATGACAAGCGCACAAATAAAATCAACCTTAGAAAAGAGTTTTTTACTGTATCATTGGACGAACTCGAAAATCTGGTCTATTCTATCGAACCGTCTGCTGAGTTTAATCGTACAATGTTGGCGGAAGAATATAGACAATCATTGTCCTTTACTGGCACATTGGGTGATTTTGAGCCGGAAGATGACGACGAAGATGATGCTGATCAAGAGTGAACATAACCTGTTGTATCCTTGTAATATATCAATATAAAAGGAGCCTTTGAGATGGCATTTGCAAAAATCAAACCGGTGCCGCAGGAATGCGCCCTTAATGCCGTAATATATGCCCGGTATTCGTCCGACAAGCAAACGGAAAACAGCATAGACGGTCAGCTACGCATGTGTACCGAATTTTGCCAAGCGCACGGGTACCATGTAGTTGGCGAATACATTGATCGCGCGGTGAGCGGGACAACGGACAACCGACCGGAATTCCAGCGCATGATTGACGATGCACAAAAGCAGCAATTTGCTTTTATCGTGGTATACCGTTTTGACCGTTTCGCGCGGAACCGGTTTGACAGTGCCATTTATAAGAAAAAATTGGAGTTTGTCGGCGTCCGTGTGATTTCTGCGTCCGAGCAGGTCGGCTCTGGCGATGAGGGCATTATACTCGAATCCATATACGAAGCAATGGATGAGGCTTATTCGCGTCGGCTGTCACGCATTACCAAGCGAGGTATGCGAGAGGCGGCAATAAAGGGATATTGGACGGGCGGAAATGTCCCGTTAGGGTACACGGTTATTGACCACCGCTTGTCCGTAAACGACCGCGAAGCTGCGGCGGTAAAAAAGATTTATGCTCTTTATGCAGACGGTAAAACAAAAACGCAAATCGCAGAAGACCTGAACGAAGCCGGATACCGCACGAAGAACGGAAAATCCTTTACATCGAGCAATCTGTCCGGCATTTTGAAAAACCGTATGTATATCGGCGATTATCGGTTTGATGATATCGAACGGATATGCCCGGAAATTATAGACCAAGCGCTATTTGAAAAAGTGCAGGAGAAGCTCGACAAAAACAAGGTGTCGAGAGGTAAGAAGATATCAGACACGTTTTTTGAGTTGAGCGGAAAGTTGTTTTGCGGCGAATGCGGCTCGGCTATGGTAGGCGACAGCGGCACCTCACGCAGCGGAGAACGTCATTATTATTATACCTGCGGAAATCGCAAAAAGCGCAAAGGCTGTAATAAAAAGAGTGAAAAAAAGGACTATATCGAGTGGTATATATGTGAGCAAACCCTCGACACGGTACTGACTGCCGAACGTATAAAAACGATTGCCGCCAAGGTTGTACAGATAAACCAAGAGGACACAGACCCGGCAGCGATCGAGCAGTTGGAAAAACAGATAGCCGGCATAGACCGAGAGTTGGATAAATGTGCAGATGCTTTGATTAATGCATCGTCAAATGCCGTTATCGAGAGGATCAATACAAAGGCGCAAGACCTGGAAAAGCAAAAGCAAGACTGCGAAATTGAGTTATCAAAGCTGCGTTTAGCGTCTGACATGGTTTTGACCGAAAAGCAAGTTATTGATTATTTGGAGAGTTTTAAGCACGGCGACCTACTGGATGAGAGTTTTCGGCACCAAATGATTAATGCGCTGATTAACTGTGTGTATTTGTTTGATGATAAAGTTATTATATACTATAATATCAAGGGCGTAAAACAGATATCATACATGGATGTGATATCAAGCATCGATCAGCTGGTGGATGGTTCGGATTGTGTGTTGCAGGGGGAGCCAAAAAAATCCTGAATGCGAAGCATTCGGGATTTTTACTTTTTCACTATTACCTTTTCATTTTTCACTAAATTTGCATTCAGGATTTTATGTAATAAGTAAGAGTGAATAGTGAAGAGGTTTTTGATTTAAGTTTCCCTTCTGTAACATTACAACAAAAATCGACAAGGTTCCTTTCGGATCTTGTCGATTTTACTTGTTTACAATTACCTGTTTACTGTTCACTTCTCCCAAAAGTAATGTCGATTTTGGAAAGAAATAAATAGAAAAAGCGGAGATTTCAAACGCATATGCCTTGCTTTGAAATCTCCGCTTTTTATGTTAGTGAAGACAGAGGAGTATGCTGCAAACTCACAGGGACGAGTTTGATTTCATCAATAGAAAAGTGTATCGAAATGACATAACACCGTGGCATCTATTTTCTACACAAGAGACAGAGCTTCAAAGGTTTTTTCTTTTGTGACTCTATTTTGCGTTCGTTTTGCACTGCTGATACCGTCACCGGCTTGATTTTGCTGAATTCTATACAAAACGATACTAAAAGCGGGTAAGTACAGCCCTTTCATTAATATCCCGTAGTGTCGACCTCTCGAAATCAAGGTTGTTTAGTAATTTCAAACCAAAACTCGCAGCCTTCTTCGCACTTCACTCCGAATTGTGCCTCATGTGCAATCAAAATTTCTTTTGAAATTGACAGGCCAAGCCCTGAAACGGTATTTTTATTCTTTCGTTTTCTTGCTGTATAGTATTTATCCCAAATGTAGGGAAGTTCTTCTTCCGGAATTCCATCGCCAAAATCCTTCACAGAAAACCTGACTCTGTCATTCACCGTACACAACTTGATAATTACGTGTTTTTCCCCACTGGTATGATTAACCGCATTATCAATAAAATTGTACATGACGCGTTCAAGTTGTTTCTTATCCCCTTTGACATGCAATCCGGGTTCGACTATTTTTTCGATTACATATTCATGTGCTTTATACAACT
>JBJDZF010000155.1:0-4480 GCA_051867855.1 Eubacteriales bacterium | reverse complement strand
CCTTCGCACACTGCGTGTGCCTGCGCCATTGACGGCTTCGCAAAAATGCCCTTGCGAGCAAGCATTTTTGCTTCATGGTATAATTAGTCATACGCCGGAGCATTGTACTGTTTATGGTACAGAGTAGATGGTAAAATTAGTTCATAAACGAAGAAAGGAAGCTTTGATTTATGAACAATGAAATATTTACGGTTTCGGAGAGACCACAGAGGAAAAGATTGTCGGTGTTTTCAATCGCGGCGGTTTCGGGAAGTTTTATACTGAATCTGCTCATAATTATCTACGCGGTGCTTACATCGGCGGTACTTTGATTTACGGGATCGTACTTGGGAGGGATATCGATGGCAAAAACGTCCGGTCAGAAGCTCAAAATACTGTATCTCATGAAAATACTTCTCGAAAATACCGACAGCACTCATGCGATGACTTTAAATGAGATAGCCGCATCACTTGAAAAATACGGAGTCGTTGCGGAACGGAAGAGCCTTTACGACGATATGGAGACATTGCGCGTATACGGGCTTGACATAGAGACGAGGAGAGACACACACGTGAGGTACTATGTGGCGAGCAGGCAGTTCGAGCTGCCGGAGCTTAAGCTGCTTGTCGATGCAGTCCAGTCCTCAAAGTTTATTACCGCGAAGAAGAGCGGGGAACTGATAAAGAAGCTCGAGAGCTTCGCAAGCGTCTACGAGGCGATGCAGCTTCAGCGTCAGGTATATGTTTCAAACCGCATCAAGACTATGAACGAGAGCATATATTACAATGTCGACTTCATAAATTCGGGCATAACCGAAAACAGGAGAATAACATTCAAATACTACGATTGGACACCTCAGAAGGAGAAAAAGCTCCGCCACGACGGAAAAGTATATTCGGTGAGTCCCTGGGCGCTGACATGGGATGACGAAAACTATTATATGATCGCGTACGACGGAACGGAGCAAAAGATAAAGCATTACCGAGTCGACAAAATGCTTGAAATAAACATCACGGACATTCCGCGCGAGGGCGGTGAGATGTTTTCGGACTTTGACATGGCGATCTACTCCAAAGAGGTGTTCGGTATGTACGGCGGAGAGAGCGCCGTGGTCGTGCTCGAATGCGACAATTCCCTTGCAGGGGTGATTATAGACCGCTTCGGAACCGATGTGTCCATGTTTCCCGGGGCGGATGGCTTCAGGGCTTCCGTCAGAGTGATGGTGAGTCCCACCTTTATTTCGTGGCTTATCGGGTTCGGAAGCAAGATGAAGGTGATATCCCCGCAGTGGGTCGTGGACAGTGTTCGCGGAACACTGTCAGAGGTTGCGGGACTTTACGATAGATGATATTACATATTTCAGCCGCCGGAAGCACTAATGCTTCCGGCGGCTGAAGCACTGTTCGGAAAGAGGGCAAAAGGTCTTTACACGGGGAGAAATTTGTGTTATAATATCCTCGAATTATTTTAATGCTTGAAATGATCGGCTCTGAAAGGAATATTATGAAAACTGATATTGAAATTGCGGCACAGGCAGAAATGCTCCCCATCTCCGAAATTGCATCGGAGCTCGGGATCAAAGACGGTGAGCTTGAGCTTTACGGAAAGTATAAGGCAAAGATAAACGACAGCTTTTTCAGGAGAACAGAGTCGGCAAAGGACGGAAAACTTATTCTCGTGACGGCTATCAATCCCACTCCGGCGGGCGAGGGAAAGACCACGACCACGGTGGGACTCGGAATGGCGATGAAAAAAATAGGCAAAAATGCGGTCATTGCACTGCGTGAGCCGTCGCTCGGACCGGTCTTCGGAATCAAAGGCGGTGCGGCAGGCGGAGGATATGCCCAGGTCGTACCGATGGAGGATATAAATCTTCATTTTACAGGCGATTTTCACGCTATCACTGCGGCGAACAATCTGCTGTGCGCGATAATAGACAATCATCTCCAGCAGGGCAACGAGCTTGGGATCGACCAGCGCAGAATACTGTTCCCACGCGTCACGGACACCAACGACCGTGCTCTCCGCAATATTACGGTGGGGCTTGGGACAAAGGCGGACGGAATACCGCGGCAGGACCACTTTATGATAACGGTTGCGAGCGAAATAATGGCGATACTCTGCCTTGCGGACGACCTTCATGACCTTAAGGAGAGACTCGGCAATATACTTGTGGCGTACACATACGATTCAAAGCCGGTGTACTGCCGCGATCTGCACGCGAATGGCGCAATGGCGGCACTGCTTAAGGACGCGATCAAGCCGAATCTCGTACAGACGCTTGAAAACACGCCCGCCATCATACACGGCGGCCCGTTTGCAAATATCGCCCACGGCTGTAACTCGGTAAGAGCCACAAAGCTTGCCCTGAAGCTCGCCGATTATACAATTACGGAAGCAGGCTTCGGAGCCGATCTCGGCGCGGAAAAATTTCTTGATATAAAGTGCCGCAAGGCAGGTCTACGCCCGTCGGCGGTCGTGCTTGTCGCAACTGTGCGCGCGCTTAAATACAACGGCGGAGTGGCAAAGGACGACCTTAAGACCGAAAATGTCGACGCACTGAAAAAGGGCGCCGTCAACCTTGAGGCGCATATAGACAATCTGCGCAAGTTCGGACTTCCCGTCGTGGTGGCGATCAACCGCTTCGGAAGCGATACGGATGCGGAGCTTGATTGCCTGCGTCATATCTGTGAAGAGCGCGGAGTGGATTTCGCGCTGTCCGAGGTGTTTGAAAAGGGCGGAGACGGCGGTATTGAGCTTGCCGAGAAGGTCGTGGCAGCGTGCGAGAAACCGTCGGATTTCAGATTTATATATGAGGATTCGATGTCCCCGAAAGAAAAAATCGAGGCAATAGCAAAGAAAATTTACGGTGCGGCGGATGTGAAATACGACGCGGCGGCACTTAAGGCGCTCGCCGATATCGAGGCACTCGATCCCGGATATTCCGCTCTGCCGGTATGTATGGCAAAGACGCAGTACTCTCTTTCCGACGATCCGACAAAGCTCGGCAGACCCGAGGGCTTTACCCTCAATGTCAGAGAGATAAAATTGAGTGCCGGCGCCGGATTCATCGTGGTGCTGACCGGAGCCGTCATGACTATGCCGGGACTTCCGAAAAAGCCCGCGGCATACTCGATAGACATAGATGACAACGGCGTGATAACCGGGTTGTTCTGATATGGAAAAATACAGGGAACTCATTACCCGCGACCCTGCGGACACCGAGGCGGCGGGAAGGGAGCTTGCACGGGATATTCTTTCCGATCCCTCCCTGCCGCGATTTGTGGCGCTTGACGGAGATCTCGGCGTCGGAAAAACCGTTTTCGTACGCGGCTTTGTCGGCTTACTGTCGCCGAATAGCGCGGTCAGGTCTCCCACGTTTACGCTCGTCAACGAATACAGAGGCGGTGCGGTGCCGGTATATCATTTCGATATGTACAGGATAAGCGGCGAGGATGACCTGTATTCCGTCGGATATTACGACTACCTCGACGGTGTCGGTATCTGCCTTGCCGAGTGGTGTCTGAATGTTCCTTTCGCTCTGCCGGAAGAATATTTCTCGGTTGTCATCGAAAAAAACAGCCCCGACGACGTGAGCGCCAGAAAAATAAGCATATTTCTCGAAAGGCGCTGACGGTGTGCGGCGGAAAGGATATACCGGATTATGAAAATACTTGCTTTCGACAGCACAGCTCTGACGGCGTCGGTCGCGCTGTCGGATGACGAACGGCTCATCGCGTCTTATACTCTCAACAACGGCAATACGCACAGCCGCAATCTTTTGCCGATGGCGGAGTCTGTTCTGCTCATGTGCGGGATCAGCGTCGACGACGTGGATATGTTCGCCTGCTCTGCGGGACCGGGGTCGTTTACCGGCGTGCGTATCGGTGTTGCAACGGTCAAGGGGCTTGCTTTCGGCAGGGGAAAGCCGTGTATGGGCGTCTCCACACTTGCCGCTCTTGCGTATAATCTGCGCAGATTTGAGGGGATCATATGTCCGGTGATGAACGCGCGCCGCTCACAGGTATATACGGCGGTCTTTCGCTCCGACGGCAAAAAGCTTTCAAGGCTACATGAGGACTGTGCGATCTCCGCATCGGAGCTTGACGGAATACTTGCATCCCTCGGAGAGCCTGTTCGACTGTGCGGAGACGGGATCGACGTGGCGATTGCCGGATTTTCAAAGACCGAGGTCATCCCGACACCCGAGGAGATGAAATATCAGTCGGCGTATTCGGTAGCGCAGACGGCACTTGGTATGTACCGCCGGGGTGTAAGCTGCGACGACGCAGGACTTGTACCGGTATACCTGCGCCCATCGCAGGCGGAGAGAGAGCGGAACGAGGCAAAATCGGGAAAAGACGTACAATAAAAAATAAAAATGCCCCGACGGGGCGGAGAGGCATAGGCATGAAAATTGCAATCGGTTGCGATCACGCGGCTTTTACACTGAAGAAGACGGTTATTGATCATCTGACGGTAAAAGGATTTGAAGTTGAG
>JBJDZF010000154.1:0-4480 GCA_051867855.1 Eubacteriales bacterium | reverse complement strand
TGTTTCATCTTGATCCCCTCTCTCCATACAAGGACCGGAAAAGGCAGTAAAACCCTGTTTATACCCTTTCCGGTCCTATCGAACCCGATTGACATAATTCCGGCAATACGCCGGTCGGGGCTGTAATCCCCGCAACACCCTGCGGGTATTGTACACCGAAAATACCGTTCTGTCAATCCTTATGTGTTAAATTCAGAATTTTTCAACTTTTACGGTTATTCTTTCGACAGGATCTCATCGTAAAACTGTTGCATCTGCTTCTCGGCGGTAGACTGACGACTTGATAGATAAGTAGTCCAGCCAAGGTTCTTGTTTTTTGCGATACAATCCTTGAACCACACGCTCATGAAATTCATATTGTAACCGTAAAGATTTCCGAATCCGATAACAACGCCGCTGCGAATCAGATCAAACATAGCCGACATCTCGGAGTCTGCCGAATACCGCAGCTTCAGTTGCTTTTCATAGTATGTGGAAGAAACATACTCGTATGAATAAGCGGACATTGCCTCCAGAACCGCTGCAGAGAGATCCTCGGAAGCGACATTCATCGGAATCGCGAACATATTGTTCTGCTCTCCGAGCGTGGTGTAATATCCGTCCTGCTCGCTGTCATACATGGGCATGGGGAGGATACCCACAATCAGCTCCTCGGGCTTATTCGCGGCGCACAGATTCTTTGCCGCCGCAAACTTATCTTCCGCAAACAAATACTTGCTTGAAAAATCGTCTGCAAGCGTCGTATAGGTCTCTCCGTTATCATTGTTATAGAATACAACGTCTCTGTTGGAGTACACAAGTCCCTTCATTTCCTCCACCAGATCGGTCACCTTCGGGGTATTACAGACCACACGGGGGTAATTGTTGTACATTTCGGTGAGCTTGGCGCCCGATGCCGTCATCCACGCCGTCAGGTGATTGGCGGAGGGTATACACAGTCCGAAGCCGTCCTTGCTTTTTGTAACCTCACCGTCACCGTCGCGGTCTGCCCATGTGTCTTTGATCATGGTCTTCATCTTCTCTATGGTCCATTTCTTTTCGCTCACCAGCTGACGCGGGTCCTCAAGCTTCTTGGAGCTGATCATCGGATTGTTAAAGTACATACAGTAGATGTCGGAAATATATGTAGCATTGATATCTCCGGTAATTGCATAAAGCTTACCGCCGATCGAAGTCTCTTCGGCAAGTCCTTTAGCGTACCAAGGCTTGTCAAAATCGAGATATTTCATGGAATTGAGATCGGACAGATATCCTCCCGCCACAAGTCCCTGGAACAACAGGTAATGACCGGATACAATGTCGTAGGAATCCTCTCCGCCTGACATGACACTGCTTGTGATGGCGGATACATACTGATCTCTCGTATCAAAGGTATAATCCTTGCCCACATTGTTTATCTTGATATTGAATCTGTCCGAAAGGTCGCGGTCGCGATTATACATCGCTTCGCTCACCTTGTCTCCGGTCTTTTCGTTTGAATATTGCTCGTCAAGCCCTCTCCAGAGTATGCTGACGGTTTCTCCCGAGAATTGCAGATCACGCGGGATATCGTCGCGATACTTATCTGTCTGTGCTTCTGTTTCCCCTGCCCCGGAGGTCTGCTCGGGCGTCTCTTCCTTCACCTTACAGGATGAAAATGCCGCAAGCAAAAAGGTTACGACGAGCACAAGGGAAATAATTCTAATATATTTCATTTTATCGGTTTTCACGGAATACACTCTGTCCTTTCATTGGATTTGAATTACGGTTCCGGCTGTACGGGTTCACTCCATGGGGATCCATTTCCCGAACCCGGCGCTTTCCTCGTCTTCAAATGTAAATACATCTGCCACACCTGTGGTCTCCTCGCCTCCGCCTGTTTCATCACCGCTCTCCGTATTCTTCGGAGCATCGGTATCGGGGGCTTCCGTCTGACTTGACACGGACTCGCTTGTGCTCCCGCCGGTCGTCTCTTCCGATGTTTTCGAACTCTTGCAGGATACAAACGCCACCGATAGCATCAATACAAGTGCCATAACAAATAGTATTTTTTTCATAACATATCCTCACTTTATCGAGTAGTTATATTTCTCTGTATTCCCGTAATCAGAATATTGGCGGAGGCTTGGCAGTCCGCGGCGGCAAAACTTTCCGACCGCATTATCAACGGATGAGCCGACCTGCCGCTCCTCACAGCCTGACCCCGGAATTATTTCCCGACATCAAGATGCGATACGGGACCGTAATATGTTTCGCCGGATATTATGAAGAATACCCTTGCGTTGAACGTATCGGCGGCAGTCTCGTCTATTCCGTCAACAACGATCGACGTCAGAGCATCGGCTTCGAAATCCTCCGCTTTTATCTCGGAAACAGAACCGTTATCCTCTTTTGCGAGCAGCTTCTTTGCAAGCTTTTTAACATTCTGTGTAGTGGCGGAGACACCTTTTTCGGAGGTTATCTCAACTCCCACGCCTTCCATAAACTCAAGACCCGAAATGCTTCCCGTGAAACGTATGGAATACTTTCCCTCCTGCGCCGCGGTTTTCTGCGCGCCCTGCGCTATGGCGGAAACATAAGTCACAACATACTCCCCTGCGCTCTCGGCATTGAATCTGGCAGTGCCGCTCTCGTCAAACGCGACAACCTTTACAAGGCTGCCGGAAATGTCGCGCACCATCGCATGAGTGAAGTCCGTACCCCCGTCCCTCTTTATGACGAATTCGTCAGCCGTTTCGCCGTGAGTTGCCGTTGCACCTTTTTCACATGTCAGTATGTACTTATCATTTGTCAGACCGAAGCCCTGAAATACTCTCTGGGCGCCGTTGTTGCATATGATGGAGATCTTTCCCGTATCTGCCATCGCGATGTTACCGCCGTTAAGTCCGATCTTTGTATCAGGCATATTCAGGGTTATGAACATATCTCCGTTGACCGTCAGTGTTCCGTTACCTCGGTTGCCGAGAACAATTGTATTGCCGCCGTTTACAAATTTGTTGACTGTAAGATCGATACCTGCCGTTGAGGTGTCTCCGTCAACAGCAGACGGTGTCCCCAATGCAATGTTTCCCTTTTCGGTATCAATCGTCACAACGGTTTTGCCCTTGGAAGAATTCTTATTGAATCCGAAATTCCAGTGATTGGATTTAAAGACTGTCCAATTTTCCTCATCGGTGGTCCTCCAGTTGGTCACGTCCTTCAGGACCAGGTTGTGATCCATAAAGTTTATGATGCCGGCTCCTCCCTTCGTGGCATAATCGAGGTGCTCCAGTACAATGGTGTTTGAGGATCCGCCCAGGGACATCGGTGTTCCGCCATTGCTGTTGCCGAGGTATGCACCGGTGCAGTTTTCATTACGGTAATCCTTGGATGTTGTCGGATCAACGGAGGTGATCGTAAGCGTTCCGCCGATGTCCCAGTCCGTGGTGTCAATGCCCTTTGTCGGTCCGGTGACAACAATGGTTCCGTCCTTGTTTGCCTCTTTCAATTTTGCAACAGCAGCTTTAAAACTGTTAAACGGAGACACAAGCGTACCGGTTCCCGCGGCAACCGAGCTTCCGTTGAGGTAGACGATGTTTGCGTCGGCGCTTCCGCCCTCGGCAGACACGCCGAACAGGCAGCCCACCCCGGTAATAAGCAACAAGGCCGAAAGGATAAGTGACAATGCTCTTCTTTTTATTGATTTCATAACATTTCTCCTCCCTGATAAAAATAATTTTGCCACCGGATGTGGTGCAGGAGCATAGATACGATGTGTATTTTCAATTTGTTATATAATCGCAGCGCTCTATGTCCTCATACCCAAGATAATCCGAGACGGATAATACGCTCGCGGCAATAACATCCGCAGTTCCGATCTTAACAATAAATGCCGCAGGGCTATAATAATTCTTTTTCATGACCGCCCTCCATGTGATTATTTGCCGACGCTCAGATGAGCGACCGGACCGTAAAATTTTTCGCCGGCAACCGTGAAGAATACCCGAACATTGAATGTATCGACGATCTCCTCACCGATTCCGTCAACGACCATTGCCGTCAGCGCCTCAGCGCCGAAATCAGATGCACTGATCTCCGAAATCGAGCCGTCGTCCGATTTTGCCAGAAGCTTTTTGGTAAGTTTTCTCACGTTCTTTGTAGTCGCCGAGAAACCGTTATCGGAGCTTATCTCGAGTCCGACTCCCTCCATGATGTCAATATCAGTGATGCTTCCGGCGAAGCGCACGGAATATTTGCCGTCCGTTACCGCCGTCTTCTGTGCCCCCTGTGCTACGGCGGACAGGTATGTCACAACATACTCTCCCGCGCTCTCAGCCGTAAACGTTGCCACTCCGCTTTCGTCAAACGCAACTACCTTTACAAGATTGCCCGATGTATCGCGGACTATCGCGTGAGTATAGTCGGTGCCGTCGTTCTTTCTGATCAGGAATTCTTCGGCAGTCGAGCCGTGGGTTGCCTTTGCTCCATCAGTGCAGGTCAGAATATACTTATCGTTTGTCAG
>JBJDZF010000153.1:0-4482 GCA_051867855.1 Eubacteriales bacterium | reverse complement strand
TATAAACAGCACGCCGTCATATTTTTCCCCTCTCTTGAGGGTAAAACCGTTAGCGGGAAGATTAATGAATCCAGGGATCTTGATATTCTTAATGATACCTCTGACAATCTCACCGAAAGCCAGAGTAACGATTGCAAGGTAGTCACCGCGCAGACGGAGCGCAGGCAGACCGATAATAAATCCGAAAAGCGCCGCCGCGATTCCGCCTACAAGCATTGCGAGGATCAACCGCAGGATCCCGAAGGTGAAAATGTCCTTGGTATAATGGCTGAACAGACCTGCCGCGTAAGCGCCGACGTACATAAATCCGGCATGACCGAGAGAAAGCTCTCCGAGAAAACCGACGACAAGATTGAGCGAGAGCACAAGTATCATGGTGTATGCGATCTGCGTCAGCATATTCGGTGTTATGAAACTGCTCTGTGTAAGATTTCCGGTTTTGGCAAGCGTACCGAAAACAACGAGCAAAACTGACACAAGCAGATAATTGAAGAGCGTGGATCTATTCTTTTTTGCGTATGCCGGAAACTCTCCCATACAAGAGCGGAAAGCGGTTCTGTTGCTTTTTCCCTCACTGTTCATACTTACACCTTCTCATTCTGCTTTTTGCCAAGGAAGCCCGTGGGTTTGACAAGAAGAACCACAATAAGGATCCCGAATACTATTGCGTCGGCATAAGGAGCAAGAAATTCATATTTAAGTGCAAACTGCTCTATGACTCCGAGCACAAGTCCTCCGACGACGGCTCCGGGTATGCTTCCGATCCCTCCGAGAACCGCAGCGACAAACGCCTTGATTCCGGGCATGGCGCCGAATGTAGGGCTCGTCACGGGGGTCATGAAAAGATAAAACACGCTGGCGATCGCCGCGAGTGCCGAACCGATCGCAAAGGTAATTGCAATGGTACGGTTTACGTTGACGCCCATAAGCTGTGCAGCTCCCTTATCCTCGCTGACGGCAAGCATAGCGCGTCCGGTTCTGGACTGATTTATGAATATCCAGAGTGCCGCCATTATTACGGCACATGCCGCAAGGGTTATTATGGAGGTAAGCTTTATTGTAATGCCACCGATATCGATGGACGATAATTCAAAAATTTTGACATTGACGGGTGTTGCCCCGAAAATAAGCTGTGCAAGGCTCTGGAGCATAAAACTTACTCCGATCGCCGTGATAAGTACCGACAGAGACGAAGCCCCGCGAAGAGGCTTGTATGCAACGCGCTCTATAAGAACGCCGAGTATAATGCAGAAAATAATTGCGAAAGCAATTGCCACCCACGGTAAAACTGCCGCAGGAAGAAGAGCTTGCATTTTGCTCATGGTAAAATATATAACAAACGAGCCCACCATGATTATATCACCGTGCGCGAAGTTAAGCATTTTGGCAATGCCGTACACCATGCTATACCCGAGCGCTATCATGGCGTAAACCGCACCAAGGCTCAGACCGTTTATCAATGTACTGATAATATCCATTATATTGCTGACCAGCCTTTCGTTTGATTTCGTGCCGGGGATAGCGGTTCCTCGGCGCAAAAACCGACGCCGCCGTTTGACGCGACGCGCGCGGATTTCCGTTTTGTGCAGGAGGTATATTCCGATCTGCCACGACGGGTAAATCAGAGGTCAAAAATTCCTTTTAAACACAGTTGTAAGGGCATAGCTATGCCCTTACAACATTGTTTGGGTTTTATAAGTTTACTTTATTTGCCGAATCAGCCGATGGTTACGATGTTGGGGGCTTTTGTGGGAGCACCGGACGCATCCCATGTCATGCTGCCGGTAGCACCGACATACGTGAAGTCGCCGTTGATAACAGCTTTGATCTTATCGCAAAGATCGGAAGCGCTGATGTTGACGTCCTTAATGTCTGCCGCCTTCATTGCCTCGTATATAACCATAACTGCGTCGTATCCGTCTGCCGCGAACTGGTCGGGCTTTGTGCCGTATTTCGTCTCAAATGCCTTTACAAACGCGGAAACCTTTTCGTCCGTGCTTGCAACGTCAAAGGGAGTAAGATACTTGATGCCGCTAACAAGCGAAGAATTTTCGGAGTATTCTGCAAGACCGTCAAGGCCGTCGCAACCGAAGAAAGGAACCTTGTAGCCCTGGCTGTCTGCTTCCTGGATTATGAGCCAAGCTTCCTGATAATAAATAGGAAGGAAAACAACATCGCAGTTCTCTGCCTTGAGGGCTGTTACCTGCTCTGCAAAATTTGTCTTTGTCGTGCTCGTAAAGGGCTTCTTTACAAAGGTCTTACCAAGATCGCCCATCTTGCTCTCAAATGCCTCAAAAACTCCGGAAGAGTAAGCATCATCGCTGTTGTAGATAACGCCGATCTTGTTGTATGTTTTTACGAGATTCTCAGCCGCAAGATATCCCTGGTCGGGGTCACCGAAGCAAACGCGGTAAGCATTGCTCTCCTCAATAACGTCAGCGCTTGAAGCGGAGGGCGTGATGAAGAACAGGTTATCCTCTGCCGAAAGGGAAGCGAACTGGAGGCATGCACCGCTGGTAACGCTTCCGATAGAAGCCTGCATACCCTTGGACTTGAGCGTATCATAAGCGCTCGATACTTTATCTGCTTTAGCTTCATCGTCAACCATCTGAAAGTCAAATTTGATTCCGTTCAGGCCACCGTTCGCGTTGATCTGCTCAATTGCAAGCTCTGCGCCCTTCTGTACGGAAAGGCCGTAGCTGGCAGCATCTCCCGTAAGCGGACCGGTCGCGCCTATGACGAAAGTTTCGGCATCCTTCTTCTTGCATCCCGCAAAGCAGGTTACGAGAACGAATGCGCACATCACGATAGCGAAAACTTTCATGAGTGTTTTTTTCATTGTTTGCATCCACCTTTACTGTAAAATAAAACCGATCGCCGTCATCGGCGTCAATTTTTTATACATTAAATAGTATCATAAGAGAAGTATGTTGTCAAGTTATTTTTTATATTCGACAAAATTTTTGTTTGATTTGGACAAAGTCGCGTGTTGTGCAGAGTTGTGTTTTCACATCTCTATGCAAAGAAAACCGGATTTATTCAGTTCAAAAGGACATATATTGCCTTATAATACACAATTTCCCAAAATTTTATGATTCTTTGTGATTCGGGCATATATTGCAAAAATCATCACGTGGCTTTCCTCGTTTTTTACTTTTGGGTATGTGTTGTAATTTATTATTTTTTAAATCGAATTTGTATTATTTTCAGGATTTATATAAAATAATATATGCTGTAAAATAACATTTTGGTAAATTATATGGTACAGATAGCGACGTTTGATAGCAATAAACAATCCAAACATATAAATACATTGTCGAAAAAGCAGTTTTCCTTCGCGGAACTAACATCAGCCGGAAAGCAAATTATTCAATTAAACTCTTGACTTGACGTGGATATAATGGTAGAATAAAGTATACATATTAATTGTATCCAATAAATTTTTTCGGGATGGAGTTGTGTTGTATGAAAAAGTCATTCATAAAAAGTGCCTTCCTTCTCTTTCTGACAGTTGCAATGCTCCTGTCGTCGTGTATCGGTGTTTCCGCCGTTACCGTTGCCACTCCGGGCGGTAGCGCGGCAGAGGAGGATACATACTATTCGATATGCTTCGAAAACGGAGTATTGAGCATACGCGTTAATCCGGACAAGGTCTACGAAGTGATAAAGGACGGAAATCTGACGCGTGACGAGCTTATGAACTTTGTTCCGTCGGACGTTCTCGATTTGCTCCAACAAGAGGGCACGCCGACAACTGACGAGCTTGCCGAGCTTCTCGCCAAATACATATCCCGTGAGGATATAAACAAGCTTATCGACAGCGTGCCGATCGACGTGTTGAAGCGTCACTTCGCGCTTGATATGTTCACAAACATCATCAGCGTCAATGAGTTGCTCGCCATCGTTCCGGTTGATGATATTATGTCCGGCATAGATCCCTCGTCATTCAACTCGCTTTTGAACGATGAAGCGGTAAGTCTCATGATGAATCAGGATGTAGTTCAGGCTTTGCTTGAAAATCCCGATTTTATTGACTACATTCTCGGCGATGACAATTTTACTGATTCCGTTCTTGAAAATGACGATTTCATTGATTACGTTCTTGACTATGACGGATTTATCGATTCCGTTCTTAACGATGACGGTTTTATTAATTCGGTCTTTGTCAATGGCGGTTTCATTGATTCCGTTCTCGGGGATCAGAATTTTATCGATTCCGTCCTCGGCGATCAAAGCTTTATAAATTCCGTTTTTGTCAATGGCGGCTTTATTGATTCTGTTCTCGGCGATCAGAATTTTATTGATTCGGCTCTCGGTAATCAGAATTTTATTGATTCCGTTATTATCAACAGCGGTTATATCAGTGCTTTTATCAGTTACGTCGTTGACCTCGGCAAAACCGGTGACGATAACGGTTTTATAAGTTCGATTCTCACAAACGACCTGATTTGCTGCCGTTTCTCTTTACAAAACACGTTTTTC
>JBJDZF010000152.1:0-4483 GCA_051867855.1 Eubacteriales bacterium | reverse complement strand
TCCTATTCCTACCTTAAGCGCTTTGTCCTTTCCGGATTTCTTTGCCTCCGACCAGATCTTCTTATACATCGTATACACGAACAGCGGAACAAGTACAAGCCCCGTCGGCTTGAACAGACGGAAATTCTTTATAACGTGCATCATTGAATCGTTTATACAGATGTGTATGCCGTAATCCATTTCGGCAAGAAGGCACGCCAGCTCATAGGTATGATGGACGGGAAGCACGGAAACAACGACGTCATCGGGGCAGAAATCAACCGTATCCGCCGCCGAGGAGACCACAGAGAAAATGTTTTTCTGGGAAAGCATAACGCACTTGCTGCTGCCCGTTGTGCCCGAAGTAAACAGATATTCCGCAAGCTTTTCCCTGTCAGGCGTCGGGAACTCGTAGCCCTTTTCTATATTCTCGCTTCCGCGTATGAGAAGCTCGGAGAATGCCACCGTCGTGCTCTTGCCCTTTTGCTTCTGCACAGACGCGTCGTCGGGATACATCGGAACAAAGAGCTTCAGCGACTTATGGCTTGACTTTGCCTTGCCGAGACTGTCGTTGAAATGGGCGGAATAAACTATGGCATCTGCGCTCACCCAATCGAGAAATCCCTCGATGACCTCTGTTTCAAGTTCGCGGTCCATGGGAATGATAACTCCTCCGCAGGCGAGCACACCGACATACGTTGCCAGCCACTCGGGTGAGGTTTCGCCGATAAGAGCAACCTTTTTCCCTGCAAAGCCGAGCGCTTCAAATCCCGCGGCAACCTGCTTTATCATGTCGGAAAATTCCCTGTAAGTCATATCCCGCAATAATTTGTCGTTGTCGAAATAGGAAAACACCGTCTTGTTTCCGTGCTTTGCCACAACGCGGCAGAACTCGTTGACATCGGATACACGCTCGTATAATCTCTCGGTCTTGGGTTTTCTGTGGACCTTGACATCCGACGTTTTCTGAGCTATAAGCGGAATGTTCTGTACAAGCGGTATGTTTTTCAGTTTAAACGGAAAATTCATTTTTATTTACAACCTTTCGTTTGACGCGGCCGCCTTAACGGTCACGTTATTCTTCCTCAACCTTTTTCAGGTTTTCACATATTATTTCGAACGTAGAGTAAAAGCGCTCTATGTCCTCCTGTGGAATGTCTCCGCTGACATAACGGTTTTTCTCAAGTACCGTACGGTTGATCTCCGCGGTAACATCACGTCCGGCGTCTGACAGCACAAATCTTCTGTTATATGTGCGTTCATCCCCGACGCTCAACGCATAACCCTTCTGCGTCAGCTCCGCTACTATTCTCGATATCTGCGCTTTGTCTATGTCGCACGCGATCGCCAATTCCCTCTGCGTCAGCCCATCGGGATACTCGAAAAGTCTGCGCAGACATATCGTGTGAGTTCCGGTCAGACCGTATTTCTCCATGTACTTGTTTTTGATACGCTGAATACTTCGAAGCGCGCTTGATGTCATACGACTGAAAATCTCAAATCTGTCCTCTTCCAATATATTATCATCTCCCCATACTGTTTTGCGCATTCGACGGAAAAAATTCCCGTCACACACAGGATATCATGATATCACATTTTTGTTGAGTTGTCAACGTTTTTTGCAGTACAGAAATGATATTAAAAAAATGTTTACATTATTTACATTATTTACTTATTATTTAAAGCGATTCCCGAACGATCCGCTCATGTCCTGTGCATTTGACGATATTGCGTGGGTGAGAGCCCCGTTTTGAGCTTGAAGAGCTGGCTGAACTGCGTATAATTCTGATATCCGACACAGGACGCGATGCGGCTGACCGACATATCGGTATGGAGCAGCTTATATGTGGCTACCTCGACACGTTTTTTCAGCAGGTATTCCTTGGTAGACATACCGTACCGCTCCCTGAATACCGAACAGAGATATTTACGGGATATATGCAGCTCCCGCGCTATATCGTCTATTCTCACAGCTTCGGCGTAATTGATATCGATGAATCTCGCCGCACTGCGCGCATAGTTCATAGGCATCCCGGGAAGGGGCGATACGTGCGAAAGGTAATGCTGTCTGTGGTACGACATGAGAATATAAAAGGCGCCGAGCATATACGTATTAATATCCGCATCCGAGTGGTCATTGTATATTATGTCATCGAAAACCTGTGAAAGTTTATCGAAAAACTCAAACTCAAAAAAGCAGTTTCCGTTGTCTATTCCTATCTCGCCGAGTCGGTGCGAGGCGTCGTAGCCGCGAAAGCAGAGCCAGTAAAAGTGCCACGGATTCTCGCTGTCCGATGCCATGGTGTGCTCGACGCCGGGAAACACCACAAAGCCCTCGCCGCGCCCTACTCTTCTGCCGTTGAACGTTCCCTCACCGTCCGTGACATAGTGCAGTATATAAGAATCGGAAACCCTGTTTACAAGCCTTCTGTCCGGATATGACTGCTCCTTGCCGTATATGATGAACTCGAGCGGCTCGTTTGCGCTTTGTGTCATATTGGTAACGTAGTCGTCGTAATATTTCTGCGACTCGCACGGCGGAGATATTATGTTGTCCGATTTGTGCTTACTTCCATCGGGATAATCCCGGTTATATATTACTTTTTTCATTTTCCCCCCTATTCTCCGGCGGTATCGCGTCGGTATTGAGCGTTCGGTCATTCGTGCAGGATCACCTCTGAAATTTTACCACACATATACCTCACTGTCAATCGGATCATATCCCTTTTTATAATAATATGTGCTGTTATCGTAAAATTATGGAGACTTTTTATAATATTTTGGTGACAAATAAATATTGAAATACGGCAGTGCAAAGTGTAAAATATCTCTGTATTACAACGTATAGCATTTACAATATATATGTGAGGTGCCGAAATGAATTTCGAATTTAATTATCACAAAAACCTCGATGTCCTGCACAAGGGCTGTGAAAAGCCGCGCGCATATTTTGTCCCCTGCTCCGACAAGGCGTCCGCTCTCGGCGAAAAAAGAGAAAAAAGCGACCGTTTTGTCTCGCTCTGCGGAGACTGGCGCTTCAGATTTTACCCCTCCCCCGATATGCTCGACGACTTTCTCGCCGACACGTTTTCCGCCGACGGTTTTGACAGGATCAGCGTGCCGCGCTGTTGGCAGAGCGTCCTCGGAGCGGGATATGACACGCCGAACTACGCAAACACGGAATACGTTTTCCCGTTTGACCCTCCCGCGCCTCCGGAGATCAACCCCTGCGGGCTTTACATGAGATATGTATATATCACCGCCGAAATGCTCGAAAAGGATATATATATCAATTTTGAGGGCGTGGATTCCTGCTTTTACCTCTTTGTAAACGATAGCTTTGCGGCGTACAGCCAGGTAAGCCATATGACAAGCGAGATAAATATAGGAAAATATCTGCATGAGGGTGCCAACAGCCTCAAAGTGCTGGTGTTCAAATGGTGCGACGGGACATATCTCGAGACACAGGACAAGTTCCGCTACTCCGGTATATTCAGAGAAGTATATCTTCTTCTGCGCGACCGGAAGCATATAACCGATTTTTATCTGAAGGCAAAGCCGAATGACGATTTCACTGAGGCGAATTTCAGTGTGGAGATCACCGCCTGCGCCGACTGTACCGCGGAGTATGAGATCCTCGCACCGAACGGAGAAAGCCTTGTCGGCGGCAGCGTTTCCCTCGCGCCGTGCGGTCAGATAACCGAAAAAATCGCCGCCCCGATGCTTTGGAGCGACGAAACGCCGTATCTTTACACACTTATCCTGCACTGCGGAGACGAATATATCGCGCAGCCGTTCGGTGTGCGCGAAATCCGTATCAGCGGCAGGACGGTGCTGATCAACGGCAAAAAGGTCAAGGCGCGCGGCGCAAACCGTCACGACAGCAATCCTCTGCTCGGGTATGCGGTTTCGTACGACCACATGATGCGCGATCTCCTTATAATGAAGGAACACAATATAAACATGGTACGCACCAGCCACTACCCCAACGACCCGCGCTTCCCGGGAATGTGCGACAGGCTCGGACTCTATATGTGCGACGAGACCGACCTCGAGACACACGGCGCTCAGGTCGTCGGAAAGTGGGATATGCTCACTGACAGCGACGACTGGACCGAGGCTTATCTCGACCGCGTCGAGCGTATGTTCGAACGCGACAAAAACCACGCCTGCATCATAATGTGGTCGCTCGGCAATGAGTCGGGCGTCGGAAAAAACCAGAAGCTCATGTACAAATTCCTGCACGAGAGAATGCCCGGGTGTATCGTTCACTGCGAGGACGCGTCGAGACGCTGGGCAAATCAGGTAATTTTCGAAAGCTCCCCTATACCGCCCGCAGGACCCGTGGACTATCACGAGTTTACCGATGTGCTCAGCTTTATGTACTGGTCGCCCTCGGATTGCCTTGAAAAGATAATCAAAAACAAAAAGGTCGATGTACCGCTCTTCCTCTGTGAATTCTCTCACGCGATGGGCAACGGCCCCGGAGACCTCGCGGAATATT
>JBJDZF010000151.1:0-4492 GCA_051867855.1 Eubacteriales bacterium | reverse complement strand
GTATTATAACTTATTCTTTCAACTCTGTCAATGGAATCATAGTCATATTTTACATTCAGACCGTTACCGTGATGCAGATAGCTCAGTTTACCGTTCTTTGCATTATATTCATATGACGCAAGCGTGTTGTTTCCGGCTTTTATCTGTGAGCTGTTTCCGAAAGCATCATATGTAAATGTGTAGGTAGTGGACTCTGTGGTGATCGTGCTCAGACGGGAGAAGGTGTCATAGGCATACGACACATTTGCAGAATCCGTTGTTTCGGTGTATGAGGTTGAATTTGCTTTGGCAGGGTACGCGTTTATCATGCGTCCCACTGCGTCATAGGAGTAGGTAAGTCCGTTATCGTCTGGGCCTATTGATGCTTTAAGCTGTCCGGTGCTTGAGTCGTAGAAATACCGGATAGGCTCTCCACAATCGTTTGTCGTAGAGGTCAGCGCACCGAATATGTGCGAGCCGGAGGTGGTATTATACGAATTTTCCTGCTTTGTTGAACCGCTGGCTTGCGAGTCTACTCTATATTCAATTATCTGACCATAAGTGTTGCGTGAGTAGACGGCGGTCGAACTCAGAACAGTTTTGGACGGGTCAGGGTACCCGCAGAATTCCTTGGTGACATCACCGAGGAATTTATAATAGTATTGTTTCCATACTACATTGTTCTGGTATTCGTATTCTGTCACACTGTGACGGTTGATGACTGTTTTTACGTTGTAACCGTCATACTTATACCATGTGTAGGACTGACCCGAATGCACCACCTGCGGCATACCGTTTTCCTCGTAGTATGCGCACTCAGTTACAGAAGGATCTGACCCCACATAGCACACCGAAATATCGTCAAAATATGACGTTCCGGTCTGGCGGCTGTATTCGCAGCGCACCTTGATGCTTTCAACAAAGTATTTCCCTGCTCTGGTGGTAACTATCCCGCTTGCAAATTGCCATGCGGATGTATACTTATTGAACGGAATCAGTACATCGTCATATTGAGCGGCGCCGGATTCATCTATATATTTTATAATTACTCTGATTCCGAAGGTGCTGGCAGGATTGGCAAGCGCGGAGCTTGCCTTGGCGCGACCCGAAACGCGGTACTGCTTTGATGTGACAGTATACGGCGAAGAAGTGAATGTGGATTTGTCCGCAGCGCTTGCTTCAAATATCGTCTGTTCCGCATATGTCTGCCAGCCCACGCCGCTACCGTTGATTCTAAGCGAATAACCGTCCGGTGCATCAGAACAATCGACAACAGAGAGCGAAGTTGACAGGTACGGAGTCCAATAGGTAGGAATATTCGAGCTGTTGTAAAGTTCAAAACTTCCGTTCTGAACTCTGCTGAAAGTGCTGACGCCGGTTGATTTTGAAAGCGTCATGTGGCTGACGTCAACATATGAGCTGCCGGAGACAATCAGCTTCATTGTATAAGTTCCCGCGGTTGTAATGTCAAAAGTCAAACTTGCCTCAGCGGCTTCTCCTGTCTGGTATTCCTGACGGAAGTGGAAGGTTTCAGTATCCGTCTGACCGCCCGACAGAGTAGTCGCCTTAAGCTGTACTGTAACGCCCGAGCTGCTGAAACGCATTACATCTGCGGATAAAGTATATGTTCCGGGCAGGAGATATACACTTTGATACAGCGTTGCCGGCGAGTTGGCAGACGCGGTCATGCGTACAGTGTAGTCGCTGTCAAACGGGTTTTTATTAAAGGAATTTGTTGTCTGAGACGCTACCGAACCTGTCGTGCTCCATCCCGTGGGTTTACCGGACGTAACATTTTCAAAGTTTGCATTAATCAGATAGTTGGTTGCAATATCCGATACAACGGAGGAGATTTTAAGGCTGTTTTTGGCTTTTTCATTTTCGGATTCATATTCTCCAGTCGACATTCCGTATATGTTATTTACGGTGCTGTCGCTTGAATAACAGGTCACGCATCTGCCCTCACTGTCAAATACATAACGGGTGATAATATTGTCTGCGGTCGTGGAAATATTATCGTCCTCACCCGAAGTCTCTACCTGGGTAAATCCGGTCCCGTATGTAATGTTAAGCGACTGTCCTTCGATCCACGACGAACCGCTTTTGCCGAACTCCTTAACGGAGGTTACCCTTTCGCCTGAATCATAGGTGTATTCGAGCTTTCTGCCCTGCAGGTTATCAATTACAGAGGTCATGTGACCGACGGAATCATAATCGTAATTATATACCGCGTCAGCTGTGATACCCGTGGCGCTGCCGTTTTTGTAGTAGGTCGACCAACTACCGACAGAGCTTCCCTCATAGTGCGCAACGACCACCTTGCGCAAATATCTGTAATCGTTCGAAGTAATGCTTGTATTATAGTCACTTGAATAATACAACAGCACAGCCTGCTGCGATGTGGGATTGAGTATGTATGCTATTACCGTACTGTTGTTACTACTGTAGTTGATCTCAAGTTGCGTAATAGCAGACCCATTTTTCGGAGTCATTTTTACATACTGAGGACGTCCGTACTGGTTGCAGTCGAAGGACAGCTTGTTACCGTTTACATCCTCGATCTGCGTAAGATACCCGCCTACATCCATTGCGGAAGTTGCAGTCGTCTGCTTGGCAAAAGTATACTTGTTGTACGCCGAATCAAGGATCTCATAATCCGACGTATTAACCGTCAGTTTAAGCTTCAATCCGTCTTCATCGTAATAAATATTGCTTTCATCGGATGCGGTACTACGGTAAAAGGCATGCTCTGTACCATCCGCGTCGGTATAGACGTAGAAGGTGTCAGACGCTCCGGATTCATTTATATATGAAAACGAAACGATGCATTGATTCATATTGGTTTTAAAGCCTCCCGCAGTAGTGGCGTTGAGGTATGGTACTGTACGCGACCACTTGGTATACAGCCATTTTGTAAGCATCGAGTTGTATATAAGCGTCGGGGTATATGGCATGAGGTTGTCGGTCGTGGTGAGCGTTCCTATGCTGAAAACAAGGTTTCCGTTTGCAAGGTTAATGCTTCCCGTCCCAGCACCACCTGCGCTCTGCGAAATAAACGACCAGTAGTTTTCAAGTCCGAGCTGATCTTTATAGGTGATTATCAGCCGGGGACGTTCATTGACCGCAGAACTGTCGGATGATGTGAAATTCGCACTTTCTTCTGAGCTATTATTTTCTATGTCCTGAAGGCAAACGCCGTTGTTGCTGACACTTCCGTCATACCATGCGCGGACAAGATCAGTGATAGTCCACGAGAATCTGCCGTTATCGGATTCTGAGTCAGTTATATTATTGTAGTCCAACAGAGTTGAATCCACGGTTCCGGCGGACGATTCCTCAACGTCATTCCAGACGAGACTGTCGTCCCATGAACCTGTGACTTTGTATACTCCCAGATATGAGCTGTTATAATATGTGCAGTATAGTGACAACTTGGCATCCGTGATATACGAGTACTCGGGGATAGTCGGCAGAGACGTGTTTTTCCAATAAATATGCCATGTACCTCCTGCGCAAATGATGGTATCATCCGCACTTGAATCATACGGATTATCCGAGTCAAGATCAACATCGACGCTGTTCCCCGGATTCACATTGACCGAAGGATCTATTCTGACCGGGAAAGTTCTGCCCTCATCGTTGATCCATTCCGCGTCTGCGGTGACGACGAATCTGTATTTTCCGTTGCCGAGATCAGTCAGCGAATAATCGACAGCATTCGACCGCAACCCTGCATCATCGACCATGTATCCTTTGGGTATCACATATATGATCTCATTTGTGTCAGGATCCAAAATATTCACTGAACCGTCATCAAGCAACGTTGCGTAAAGGTTATTCAGTGAAATGGTAAAAGTATATTGATATGATGAGAGTTTTTTCTTGACAATAATGTTTTCCTTAACATTAGATGAAAAAACAATATATTCGAGGTCAACCCCGTCAAGTATGTTTGAGTAAACAATTTTCGACGACAGCTTATCCAGCGTCATAAGTTTCTGAAGCTGCGTCGCAGTGCTACCGTATTCCGTATTTTGATTCGTAACCGTTCCAGTAGTCTTTTTCTCTGCACCGTCAAGACTCATAACTATCTTGCTGTTGCCATCGTGTAATGTAAACAGACTTTCGTCTCCGGTAATCTTTTTGGCGAATTTAATTCGCGCATCGCCTGTGGAATACTCGCTTCCCGAAGCCGAGAGCGTATTGTCAATGTCTTTCCACTCATCGCCGTCAAGATAGTGTACAGGCATATCGTACTGAACAGCGACATTTGTCCCGTCACTACAATGAAAATGCTTAACACTTTCTTCGCGTCTCTCGGTCATTTCATAAATTTCAGATGCACGTTCCGTAGCTTCGGTATTCTCACCTGAAGTATCCGGTGTCAGTTCGTCAATCCATTCCGCAAACACAAACGTCGGTACAAGGTAAATGATCATAAGAATAGACAGAAAAATCGCAAGTGTCTTGAATGTGTACTTCTTAATGCCTTTCATTTTCTTTTCCTTTCTTG
>JBJDZF010000150.1:0-4507 GCA_051867855.1 Eubacteriales bacterium | reverse complement strand
TCTGCGGTCACAGTACTACCGAGATTGCAGAGACCTTGATGATGCTCGGCAAGAAAACGCTAAAAGGCAATACCAAATGGACGTCAAGCGGTATTACACAGATCCTTCGTAACGAAAGGTACTGCGGCGATATTCTCACCAACAAGACTTACACACCGAGTTACTTAGACCACAAGGCTAAGAAGAACTACGGCAAGAAGCAACAGTTCTATTATACCGATGACCACGATCCTATCATTCCAAGGGACGATTTCATTGCGGTTCAGCATATGCTCAACAACGCTCGGTATAGGAACACTTCTATTCTGCCGGAGCTTCGTGTCATTCCTGAAGGTCTGCTCAAAGGGTTCGTTGTTATCAATCCGCGTTGGGCAGGTTTCAATGAGAACGATTACCGTCTTGCCTGTCAGAGCGTTTACGGGGACGAGCCTATCACAGAAGAAGTTAACAACTGCTCTATCTATGCAGAAGACGGTGACTTCGACATGCGCGGTTTTGAAATCGCACGGTCTGAGTTCTTTGACTCGGTTCAGAGACCGTTTGTTACTTTTCAAGACGGGCGTATTAAATTCAGCACGAACTGTATTAAGAAATTCGGGAAACAGCAGTATATTGAAATGCTCGTCCACCCGATTAAGAAGCAGTTCGCTGTTCGTATTACGAACAAGGAAAATCGAAACGCTGTCGTGTGGGCGAAATCTACCAACGGTGTGTTTCATCCGAAGGATATTCCCACTACAGCGTTTACCAACACATTCTTTGCTCTTTTCTGTTGGGATTTGAATTATAAATACAGAGTCACAGGCTCTTTCTATCAGAAGGACAAGGACTCGGTATGTATCTTCGATTTGGCTGAGACCGAGGTGTTTCTCCCTACTCGCATTCTTGCGGACAGATCGGAGGAGGACGAGGAATCATCCACACCGCTTATTCCGGGTAAAAACCACATCAAAGCAATGCCGGAGGATTGGCTTAAAACCTTCGGTCGTAAATATTATATTCAGAAACAAGCTGCTGACGAGGTCGAGTCAGCAGCTTGGGATATTCAAAATCAAGGCTCTGTGTATGATGAGGAAAACCAACTCAAAGTCAGTGATCCTGAGGTACTCAGAGAATTTATCAATCAAGAATTAAGTAATGGTAATAAGGAGGCCGTTTCAAATGAGTGATGAATTAACTATGGGTGTTGATATCGCCCAACAAACTGTCTTGCCGGACGAGTCCGGCGCTATTGCACTGACTGCAGACGACATTATTGAGCTTGAGGGAGATTTCAATTACGATGGATTCCAAGTAGTTCGCCGTGAGTTCTTCGCTCATACCTTCGAGCCGTCTATTACTCTTAATAACTACAAGGTTTATGTTAATGCGGCGTGTCTGAACCGTTTTCCTGAGATCGAACATGTTCAGCTTCTCATTAATAGTGAGACCAATATCATGGCCATTCGTCCGTGTGCAGAAACTGACCGAGACTCTTTTGCTTGGTGCAGTAAAGGCACGGGCAGAAGAAAGCCAAAGCAGGTTACTTGCCGATTATTTTTCGCCAAGCTGTTCACAATGATGAACTGGAATCCCGATTATAGATATAAGTTGCTCGGTAAGATTGTCTGTGCAAACGGAATGTATCTTATCGTTTTTGACCTGTCTGCAACCGAGGTCTATCAGCGCACCTTCGTTGAAGGTCAGAAGCCGAAGAACTCACGTGTTCCTGTCTTCCCTGCTGCATGGCAGAATCAGTTCGGTATGCCTTTCGAGGAACACCGCAAATCGTTGCAGATCAATACCTTTAACGGTTATGCCGTTTATGAAATTAAAGAGAAACAACCGCCTAAGCCGGACGGTGACCCCGTGCAGACTCAGCAGTTATCTCTTGATAATCCTACAGGTGAAGGAGTTGAGAGTTAATGCTGTCCTCTAACATAGGATTGTCGTTCAGTATCAAGCGTAACCAAATTCTTATTTACAAGTACGGATTGAAACAACTCGGCAACCCTGCTTACATTCAGTTACTTTACAATCCCACCGCACGTGCTTTTATTATTAAAAGCTGCAATCAGCACACTCCCGATTATATTTATATCGGTAAGTATCTTATCAACAATCCGGGGGCATCTGTTGTTTTATACAGCAAAACTTTGATGTTGCGTATTTGCAGTTCTGTCGGTGGTGCTTTTGATAACATAGATTACTGCAAACTTGAGGGCGAGGTGCTTTCTGATGAGAACGCTCTCATATTCCCTTTGTCATCGCAAACAGGAGGTTAATTCATGGCGACCGTTGTACTGAAAATTGACGAGGATTTCAAAAACCTTATCCGTCCTCTATCCCAAGATGAGTATCTTCAGCTTGAAGCCAATCTCCTTCTTGACGGTTGCCGTGAACCGATTACCACTTGGAACGGTATTATTGTGGACGGACATAATCGCTATGAAATCTGCAAAAAGCACAACATCCCTTTCAATGTTCAGCCAAAGGAATTTGACTGTCGTGAGGAAGTGATTATTTGGATCTGTTCCAACCAACTCGGTCGCCGTAATATTTCCGATGAAACAAGGAAGTATCTCATCGGCAAACGGTATCAGAATGAGAAGATTATCGGCGGCAGAAATACAACGGGCAGTAATCAATATACAGCCAATAATACAGATGGCGATGCCGAGATTCCCAATGATGATAGATTTCGTACTGCTACAAAACTTGCAGAGGAATATCATCTCTCGCAAGTTACCGTTCAAAAATACGGCATGTACTCTCGCGCACTGGATGTCATCGGTGAAGTAGAGCCTTCCCTTGTGCCGAGAATACTGTCCGGTTCAATTAAAATATCCCACGAGAATGTCGTGGCACTATCAAAATTAAATGATGATGAAATCAAAACTTTTGGAGAAAAAATGAGAGAGAAAAATCAACCTTTCACACGTTTTTCGGGAGCAAGAGAGGATATCCCCAATCGTTTCCGCAGACAAGCACCTATTGTTCACACGCCACCTTCTTCCGAGGTGAACGCTCTGCCTGAAAACTCGGTCAAGACAATGCCTAAGTATGATCCCGATTCTGAGATTACAGGTCTGACACTTACCATTCCGTCTTGGGTTAGTTCCATCGACCGTGCGAAAACAAAGGCGGATTTCAGTTCCACTTCCAAACCTGCCAAGACCAAGCTTGTCGGTGCGTTAAAAGACCTGCTTGGTATCATCATGGAACTGCTCACGAAAATCGAAGAGGAGGAATAACAATGGACGATTTACAACAAGCAAACGAATTAAATTTGGAAGAGGCAGAAGAGCATTTCGAGATGTTTGTTCCGAACGTGTCTTTTGAAAAAATACAGATTAAAAACCTTGTATCCAGCCAAGATTATCAGCGAGGCATCTATATGAACCACGTCAAACGCGCCGTGGAGCATTTTGATGTCTACCAAATCAATCCGGTTAAGGTCAGTCGCCGAAACGGTATTAACTATGTTTTTAACGGTCAGCACACCATTGAGATGGTGGCACTCGCTTCGGGTTCACGTGAGACTCCGGTTTGGTGTATGATCTACGATGACCTCTACTACGAACACGAGGCCGACATCTTTGCCAATCAGCAGAAGTTCGTCAAGAACCTTCAGCCATATGAGATTTTTATTGCGAACGTGGAAGCCGGAAATCAGAAGCAATTGCTTATCAAAGACTTGGTGGAGTCCTACAATATGACCATCGGCGCTGTTAAGGGTGCCGGTGTTATCGGTGCTGTAGCATCCCTTGAGAATATCTTTGACAAGTACGGTTATCATGTTCTCGACCGTACCCTTCGCCTTTGTATCGCTACTTGGGAAGGTGATGTCGATTCCTTCTCCGGCAATATGCTCAAAGGTATCGCAAGACTGGTTGCCTGTTACGGCGAAGCCATTGACGATGAGATATTCAAAGACAAGGTTGGTGCTTTATCCGTTAAACAAATCGGCCGTAACGCCAAAGAACGCAGAGCCGGTTCTTTGGGTTATGCCGAAGCTTTATTTATTGCTTATAATACCAAGTGCAAGAAACCTTTGCGTTTCACAAAACTCTATGAACGTATATCGCCCGTTGATAATATCGAAGACGAATTTGACGAGTCGGATGAGGATACCGGTGAGGGTTATGTTTCCCTTGAGACTATTTTATCACAAACTGAAAACAATGCAGAGGACTGATCCTCTGCTTGTTTTCGTTACAGCATTTCCTCAATCACATATCCACCGCCGAAGATGATATCCACCTTCTTATTTTCGTAGATGCGGATGCACTCGATGGTTTGTCTTACGAGGCCGTCATCATACTTTGAGAAGTCGAGGTTCTCGTTATCGATGGCGGTTTGGATTTCTCGGATTCTCTCATCGGTGATTTCATTGCCCATGCTCTGCTCTTGAAGGATTTTTATCTGCTCTTTGAGTTCGGCTATCTCATCGGATATCTGCTTGAACTCGTCTTCGCAGTCTTCCACGTCTTGACCGTTGGCGATGCTCTCGGATACAATGTTCATC
>JBJDZF010000149.1:0-4510 GCA_051867855.1 Eubacteriales bacterium | reverse complement strand
CCGACAAACGTATCATTCGCACATTCGGCGTGATTGATAAATCCCCTCTGCAACTGGGCACAGGTGCTGTTCTCTGCATGGCAGAGCAATTTGGAGCATTTGATAGAAATAACCTCATCGTGCCGATTTGGGCGATATAATCAAAGTAGATTTCAATAAAAAGGAGCAACTTGAAGTGAGCAAAACAAGTGAAGAAGAAGCCACGATGTTTGCAGAGGCAAAATATGCTGTTTGGCGAGAAGCCGAGCTTTGAGGAGATAATGGACGGGAATAGCGAAACTGAAAAAAATAAACAACGAAAAATAAATATTTCATGTGGAGTTCAATATGTTAGGAGCAATTATTGGAGATATTGTTGGTTCACGGTTTGAATGGAACAATAATCGAAGTAAGGACTTTGATTTTTTAACATACAAATGTTTTTTTACTGACGACTCAGTCATGTCGTTGGCGATAGCAAAAGCGATTTTAAACTGTAATGGCGACTATTCGGATTTGTCTTACCAAGCAACAAAAGCTATGCAGAGTATTGGTAGACCATATCCGAATTGCGGTTATGGCGATTCATTCTATAATTGGATATATTCCGACGATCCTAAGCCTTATGGTAGTTATGGCAATGGGGCAGCAATGCGTGTAAGCGCGTGCGGTTTTGTCGCGCGTTCTTTGGAAGAGGCGGTTGAGCTTTCCCGGAAGGTAACCGAAATTACCCATAATCATCCCGAAGGCATTAAAGGTGCCGAAGCAACAACTGTTGCAATATATTTGGCGCGTACTGGACACAGCTTGTTGGATATTCAGGACTATATCAATAGAAATTATTACAGAATCAATTTTAAGCTCGATGATATCCGAGATACATATGAATTCAACGAGACTTGCCAAGAAACCGTCCCCCAAGCGCTTGAAGCCTTCTTTGAATCCACTTGCTTTGAAGATGCTATTCGCAATGCGATTTCTATCGGCGGCGACAGCGATACTCTTGCGGCTATTGCCGGAAGTATCGCAGAAGCGTATTACGGTATTCCTACGGATATCCGCGCTCACGCTATGAGTTTCCTTGATAACGCGCTTCTCAAGATATTAACCGATTTTGAAAATCAGTATCCTTCCAAGATTGAAATTAAAACCGATAAATCGTCCTATTCCATAGATACGTCAAAAGACACTCTTGTCAGCGGAAGTAATAGAAGTGAGATCCTTACGTCCTCTTATGAACAAGGCAAGCACACAGAGAAATCTATTGAGGCAAGCGCGGAACAAACCACTCCTCAGTATTTGTTCCAAAAGTTGTATGCTGCCGCCTGTGTCCTATACGGACACGTTGAAAAGGCAGCGTATCGTACATACTTGATTCCGTTGCTGTTCTTCAAGAGAATTTCTGACGTATATGACGAGGAAAATGAAGATGCAATCAAGGAGTATGGCATTGAAGGTGCCAAGTTTATGGGCAACTCGATCCACTCCTTTACGATCCCCGACGGTTATCATTGGAATGACGTTCGCAATGCGACCGAGAACGTTGGCAAAGTAATTGCAGATACTCTTGCCATGATCGAACAAGCCAACCCTAAGACGCTTGGTGGCGTATTCTCCAGTTTTGACGGTGCAGCTTGGGCAAACAAGGTTGTTCTTTCGGATGAGCTCCTTAAGAATCTTATTGAGAAAATGTCTGAAATCAACGTCGGAAACAGAGCTTACTCTGCCGATGTAATGGGTGATGCTTACGAGTATCTTCTGAAGCAGTTTGCAGAAGATGCTAAAAAGAACGGCGGACAGTTCTACACACCTCGCTCTGTCGTTAAGCTTCTTGTTAAAATCCTTGATCCCAAGTCGGGTGAAACTGTATATGACCCTACTTGCGGAACCGGTGGTATGCTTATCGAGTCTATTCGCCATATGGATAATCAGAAGATGGCGTATGGTAAGATCTTCGGTCAAGAGATCAATATGACCACGTCTGCCATTGCAAGAATGAATCTTTACTTGCATGGTGCTCACGATTTTACCATCGAGCAAGGCGATACGCTTCGTACCCCGAAGTTCTTCAAAGGTGGACAGATCAAAACGTTTGATAACGTCATTGCAAATCCTCCGTTCGGCCTTTCCGGTTGGGGTGCAGAGGCGTTTGAAAGTGATCAATACGGACGTAATATTTGGGGATGCCCCACCGACTCCAATGCGGATTTTGCCTGGATTCAGCATATGGTAGCGTCAATGGATCCCATCCACGGCAAATGCGTGGTTATTATGCCCCAGGGCGTTCTTTTCCACGACGGTAAAGAGGGAGAAATCCGTAAAAAGCTGATTCAATCTGACAAAGTCGAGGCGGTTATTACCTTCGTAGGAGGTCTCTTCTTCGGTGCAGGCGTTTCTGCTTGTGTACTCTGTTTGAATAACGATAAGCCCGCCGCGCACAGAGGCAAGGTGTTGCTTGTTGACGGTAGCACGATTTACACAGCAAAGCGTGCGCAAAATATTATGACAGACGATGATGTTGAGCAAGCCTTCAAGCTCTATCAGGATTACACCGACGTTGTTGGTTACTCCAAGGTTGTTACACTTGATGAGCTTGAGAAAAACGGTTATACCCTGGCAGTGAATGCTTATATTGAAAAGCCGCCGGCACCGCCGATTGATCCCGTTAAAGTAAAACAAGAATACTTTGCAGCACTCGACAATGTAAAAGAGTGCGAAGAAAGACTTTATCAACTTTTGAAGGAAGGAGGCTATCTGGAATGAGCAACAGAATTGAACTGAGCGAGCTTGAAACGTTCCTTTATGCCTCTGCAGATATTCTTCGTGGTTATGTGGAAGCAAGTGATTATAAATCCTATGTGTTTCCGCTTCTGTTCTTTAAGAGAGTGTGCGATGTTTACGATGAAGAAACCTCAAATGCCATCGAGCAATACGGTGAAGACGGTGCAAAGTTTATGGGTGCTTCGATCCATAGATTTATCGTGCCGGATGGTCATCATTGGAAAAACGTCCGCAACACGACCGAAAACGTTGGTATTGCAATAAAGAACGCTTTTTATGCTATTGAGCAGGCAAACGAGGACCCAAAAACTCACGAAAAAATCTTGGTAGGTGTTTTCGGTGATGCTTCTTGGGCGAACAAAGCGGCATTGCCCGATGAAATGCTGAAAAACTTGGTTGAGCATTTCAGCACCAAAACTCTTTCCATTGCAAACTGTCCCGAGGACGAGCTTGGTCAGGCATATGAATATCTGATCAAGAAATTTGGCGACGATAGTGGTCATACATCACAGGAATTCTATACGAATCGTACTGTCGTTCACCTTATGACCGAAATATTGAATCCTCAGCCCGGCGAAACCGTATACGATCCTACCTGCGGTAGTGCGGGAATGCTTATTTCTTGCATTCATTACCTTCGTGAACACGGTGCTGAATGGCGCGGTATGAAGTGTTATGGTCAGGAGATCAACCCGCTTTCCGCCGCTATCGGTAAAATGAATTTGTTCCTCAATGGCGTTTTGAACTTCAAGATTGTCAATGCAGACACCTTGAAATATCCTGCATTTACGGAATCGGGTAAGCTCCAGCAATTTGACATTGTTTTGGCAAACCCGCCGTACTCTATCAGTTCGTGGAATAGAGACGCCTTTGAGACAGACCCGTACGGTCGTAACTTCCTCGGCGTTCCTCCGCAAGGAAGAGCCGACTATGCTTTCTTCCAACACATTTTGAAAAGCTTAAAGCCCGATACCGGACGCTGTGCAATTCTGTTTCCTCATGGAGTGCTCTTCAGAGGCGAAGAAAAGGATATGCGCGAAAAGCTTGTCAAACTCGACTTGGTCGAATGTGTCATCGGTATCGGAAAGAATCTTTTCTATAACTCTCCGATGGAAGCGTGCATTGTAATTTGCAATACCAATAAGCCTACTGAACGCAGAGGAAAGGTTCTCTTTATCAATGCAAAAAATGAAGTAACGCGCAAGAACTCGCAGAGCTATCTGGAAGAAGAGCATATTACAAAAATTGCAGGTGCACATAAGGATTATGCCATTATAGACGGATTTTCCGCAGTTGCAACCATCGATGAGATTGCTGCAAATGATAGCAAATTGAGTATCGCATTGTATGTTCGTCGTTCAGGCGGCGGAGACATTATTGATATTGATGACGCAATCGAATCTTGGAAGGACAGTGCAACCAAGGTTCGTCTTGAATACGGAAGGTTAAATGAACTTATAAAGGCAGGTGAAAATAATGGCACATTATAAAATGTCAGATGTGGCCGTAGAAGTCAATGATCGTGAAAATAATCCTGCCAACAGCCAATACGAGCGTTTTGTCGGCCTTGAGCACTACGTTTCGGGAGAAGTTATTATTCGTAATTACGGCAGTACGCAAAACCTCGAATCCACAATGAAAGTCTTCCAAAGCGGCGACGTTTTGGTCGCAAGAAGAAATGTGTATTTGAAAAGAGCTGCTACTGTTGATTTTGATGGCTTGACTTCTGGTGACTCTATTGTGCTTCGAG
>JBJDZF010000148.1:0-4518 GCA_051867855.1 Eubacteriales bacterium | reverse complement strand
CTGGGACATTTATGAGACTCTCGATGACAAAGAGCGTCTGGAGATCTCTGAGCTTCACGATTATATCGCACGCGGCGGATATACGCTTGACGAGCTGAATTCCGAGCTTTACGCAATACCGAAGCGTATTTACGGCGATGAGCTGGGAGAAAAGGAGATCAAAGCGGTACAGGGAACATTCTTCAAAAATGTTTACAGACTGCTTCTCGGGCGCGAAAAAGGTCCGCGTCTCTACCTTTTCCTGTTTGCCATAAACAAGGCGGATTACGTGGGTCTGCTCGATTTCTCTTACCCGATGACAGATGCCGAAGCGGCACCAGACGAGCCGGAGACGGAGCCGGAGGAAAGCAAGCCCGAAAAAGTCTACGGAGATCCGGATCCGGTAGCCCCCGTCAAGGAAGAGATCGATATCGATCTGTTCTCAAAGATCGATCTGCGCGTGTGCAAGGTAGTTAAGGCTACGGAAATACGCAAGTCCCACAGCTGTCTGAAGATTACGCTTGACGACGGCATCGGAGAGCGGGTCATAGTGTCGAGCATCAAGAGCGAATATAAGCCCGAGGAGCTTGTCGGGAAAAAGATTATCGTAGTCGCCAATCTCAAACCTGCAAGACTTACGGGAGTCACAAGTCACGGAATGCTGCTGGCGGGTACCAACAACGCCTGCGGTTGCAAGGTGATTTTTGTTGACGACTCCATCCCTGTCGGAACGCAGATAAAGTGAAAATACTAAAGGCTGTAGCAAATTTTCATTTTGCCGCAGCCTTTTTATGATCAAAAGATGTATATCTATGGGATAAATAAGATATCGGTTTTATTTATCCTGCTCTTTTTCTTTTTGGCTTAGTATAAAGTATACTATTCCGAATATCAGCAACCCCATTGCCGAACCGCCAATAATGCCAAAGCATATGCCCAACGAGATGTTACCTGCAACTGTACCTATCATCGAACCAAAGCATAAACCTAACGCCATACATATCGGCAATGCCATAATTGCCAACGATTTTTTCGATCCATTTGAGTTATTGTTCCCTGCCATTTTTCCCTCCGTTGCGATACGATTGAATATAAATTTATATCTCGATAAACTCCGTATGCCATTTTGCAAACAAACAGATTGAAACAAAAGCAGGGCGAAAACCCTGATTTTTGTGTGGCGGAGAGAGAGGAAATAAATTTGAACTCTGCCCTCGCGGTATAAAGATGGGCAGAGCGCTCCCGAATCGGAAGCGGTCTGCCCGCTGGCGGAGAAGAAGAGATTCGAACTCTTGAACCCTTTTACAGGTTACACGATTTCCAATCGTGCGCCCTCGACCAACTAGGCGACTTCTCCTTGCTTATTAACCGCAAATTCGCGGTACTCGGGTATTATACCACATATCTATCTGTAAATCAAGAGTTTTTTAAAAAACTTTTGTTTTACAAAAATAACAATTTAATTCTTGGTACTTATTGACAATTTGTGCTCTTTGAGTATATTGCCGATACACATATCAATGCGGACGGCACGAACGAATTTATGAACAACAACAATACCGTAAACATCGGTTTGCCTTATACCGCAGAATGGCATGATGTTTCGGATTTTGCGACGCAGTCACTTACCGTTGACAGTTTCTCGGCAGCGTGTACGATGACCGACGCAAACGGTTATATTGACAGCGATGGGGGCGGATACACCTGCACGAATTACAGGGCGAAGCTCATACCTCTAAAATTGCACGAGCGCCTCCATAGGCTCCCTCCGGTGAACTGCCCCCAAAAATGCACAAATCATTTTTGCGCTTCTGTTTATTCTGATTACTCTTCAAAATAAGATCATTTACCGATCCACAATTTCCCCTGCTCGCTTAAATGCGAACTTTGCAACGATCACTGCTATGATCTCATTAATAATAGCCGCCGCGACAATCGTTCCCGACACAATCGACGCAAGCGACGGATCAAACGATGACAAGGTAGTCGTTGCGATCCCGGTAAACACCAGAGAAACTCCCGAATGTGGCAGTAAAGTCAAGCCGAGATATTTTGTAACAGCAGGCCGGGCTTTGGTAAGCTTTCCGCCAATATATGCACCGCCGATCTTTCCGATAGCTCTCGACAAAATATAAACGGCCGTAAAAACTCCCGCACCCGCAATCAGCCTGTAATCCAACGGCATACCGAGATTTACGATAACAATAATAAGCGATAAATTCAGAAGAGGGTTGTACAGCTTTAATACTCCCTCCAGGTCTTTTTCAGGCACAAGATTAGCAACAGTTGCACTGAACGCCATACCCGTCAATAAATAATTTATCGTGAACGAATGGAACAGATGAAAGTCTGTCAATAATCCGCTGATTGCAGACAACACAAGAAACAGTATCAACACGCAGAAACGAATACCGTTCCTTTTCACCGCTTTTATCAAGACCGAAGCTAAAAATCCGAAAGCGATTCCTATTACAAACGGAAGCAGTACCATTCCGACAATGGTCAGCGGAGAAGTGCCTTCACTTCCATGCGTTCCGCTGATAATGGAAATTACGGTAAAAAATACGACTACCCCGATGATGTCGTCGATCGCCGCAAGCGGTAACAACGTTTGGGTAACCGGCCCGTTCGTATGGTATTCATTGACAATGGATATCGCCGGAGCCGGAGCAGTTGCCAACGCAATTCCGCCGAACACAAACGCCAGATAAACAGGTATATCAACTATAAGAAATACTACCGAAAAAACAGCGCTGACAAATAAAAACGTCCCGATCGACTGAACAAAAGTAATTCCGATGATTTGCTTTCCCGACTTGGCGATTTTTTTGAATATAATCTCACGGCCTATCATCACACCGGCAAAGCACTCAAATATTTTTATAATAATTTTGTACCATACGGAATTTGTAATATCCAGAGTCACGATTTCGGCAAGATACGGACCGAATACAATACCCGCAATTAACCAACCGAGAATTGCAGGCAACTTTAATTTTGAAACTAACTTTCCGCAAATGAAAGCGACGCATATTATTGCAAAAATGCGAAGTAATCCTATTCCCATATTTTTTTCACCAACCAATCTATAATTCCGTCAGGCATGATTTTTTCATTACAGAGTTTTTCAAAAATGCCGTTTACTATTATACGAAGAGATATTTTGTCCTGTTCCGTAATACCGCCCGAGAATATTATTTCCAACAGATCATCATTTTGTTCAGCCGTGTATGAGCGTAAAGCTTCATTCAACTTGTATTTATTGAAAATATCACTACTTGTCATCGACTTGGCGTCAAAGTAGAGAGACAGTAGCTTTGAATGAGCGAGGGCAGAATTTTCCGATACCAGTCGTTGCGCCTGCAACTTTATATCCGCATAATATCTTTGATACAGTGCAAGAGCGAGCGCCTCTTTATTGGGAAAATATTTATAAATGGTTTTCTTTGAAATATTGAGCCTTGCGGCTAAAGTGTCCACCGAAAACCGCAAGCCTTCCTGACGAAGGCTCGCAATGGATTCACATACTATGCGTTCTTTCATATGGAAACAAAATCTCTCTTTTTTGTTTCCATTATAACTCTTTAAGGTTAAACAGTCAAGTCAAAAACAATAAAAATCATTAAATTTTTTCAACAAAAATGGGGGGCTGCCGCAAGAGAGAAAGGTCACAAGTAAAAAAACTCAAAATGAGGCTTTTTCTTGGGTCACAGTAGGAGTAAAATCCGAACCACACCTCCGCGGTGTGTAGTTTGGCAATCGTTGCACGCCTCCGATAATCGGGAGCGGCAACCTGCCGCTGGTGACTCCAAGGCATTGGTATCCGAGCCGACCTTATCGGAAGCCGAAGCGATCTCTTCAAGCATACCGACAAACGGTTCGTCTTTGTAATAAAAAGTGATCACGATCTTGCCGTCATCGTAAAGCAAAATACTGCCGACAAGACGGTCGATCAAGCGTTCCCTGTTAGCCGGGATACTCATATCCATATCCCGATACTTATCAAATATACAGCGGATATGATTTTCCGTGATCTTCGGATGGCTGACTTGCTCGTCTCTGATGGATGCCTGCAAGCGTTCTTCCTCCGCTTCAAGTTCTTCAAGGCGAGCTTTTGTCGATCGAGTGAACACGCCTGCCTCAATTGCCTTGACAAGATTGTCGATGCCATGCCGCACATCCTTCAGCTGTGCCTCAAGTGCAGGGATGACAGTGTTTTCTTCATCCTGCAACGCAAGGATCTGCTTGATGATCTTTTGCATGGAATCTTCGTCGGTAATGGAATACATCGTATGGGCAATAACAAAGTCCTCAATCAAATCTTTACGTATGGTCTTCTTGTTACACTCATGGCGTTTAGCGGCGGCACATTTGTAATAGCGGTAGATATTTCCGTTTTTCTTTTGACCGCTGTCCCCCACCATCATGGCCTTGCAATTCCCGCAGAACAGCTTGGTCGTGAGAATATATCTCTCCTTTGCCTTATTTTTGGCAGCCGTTCGCTTGTTACTCTCCATTCGTGCAACCGCACGTTCGAAA
>JBJDZF010000147.1:0-4524 GCA_051867855.1 Eubacteriales bacterium | reverse complement strand
ATTGTATCATTTTTTGGTGAGTTTGTCGACTCTACTTACAGTATAGCATTCCAAGCAACATCATCACCCCGTTCTCCCGCCCCATGAAGGAAAACAAGTAAGGGAAATTTTTCAGATACATCCCAATTTTCCGGGGTATATAAAAGGTAATCAAATCTTATCGTTTTATTTACTTCTTTTTCTAAAACCTGATTTTTGATCATAACAATACCTCACTTTTTTGGTAAATGTTATCACATATCGCTCAAAAAGTCAATAGGATTTCTTGCTTTTTAGGAAAGCCTCTTACATCAACCCCTTTCAAAAGCTTTCAAACCTGTTATGATTTATCCAAGTCCTAAGTTATTGAAAGATGGGCGCGGGGAGGCGTACAAAATTAGCGGTATAATTTAACAACCGAATAAGCAACTCTATAGCCGAACGCCACGGGAGAACAATCCGTGGTGTTTGGCTTTTTCAATGTGTTTTCCTGTTAACTTTTAATAAGCCTATACGGTTGAAGGTACCGTTGAAGGTAGCCCTTGGTAGATATTGTATTATATTTTTACCATGCTGTCAAATAATTATGAAAACTCCGCCCCCGTTTCCAAGTAGATGCTTACGACAGATTGCCAATTTATGAAAGCTATTGTTCCGAAAGGATTCTTTATTACAATTCCACTGTCAGATACTATTGCATATTCCATAAAACGCAAAGCTCCTACTAATCCACCTATAATAAATACACCTGAGATTATATAGTATATAATTTGTGTAGGCAACAAATCTGTTTTCCATGACAAAATCATAGGTAAGAATAAAATAATAACTCCGCAAATTGAAATACCAAAACATACGATAATATCATATAGTGGTTGAATTAATAGCACTTTTTTGCGCTCAATATTCATATTAATCTCCATGCCGCCACAGGCGGCTCAAATTAATATTGAAATGGCTCGTATTTGCAAAGCAAATCAAAATGGGTTGGGTCCCATTTTGAGAGCAATTTGGGCGTGAAAAAGATGTACTTCACTTAAAGGTTAACAATACTTTCACGCTAATCTCCTATGCACTTTTCCATGCCATCATGGAAGGTGTGTCCTACAGGCAGGGTATCCATTACGAAAATTTACTTGAAATACAGTTATATTTTATATATTTTCTGAATTCTGATATAAAAGCTTACTCTTGATAATTGAATTTCCGGCTTTAATACCACCTGTAAATACATTATCTGATATTATCGGAGCTTAAGCCAAGCCGCGTATCCGGATTCCTCGGACCACGTTTTCCCGGCTGACGAATAGTCGACCAGAGTTAGATTTTTACTGTTGCTCTGCGGAATTTGCAGGGATACAAGGCAGTCCGTAATAGGACATTCCGGGCTTTCTTTAGCAGTAACACAACCGTCGATGTCAATGTCAACACTTATTGGAGAATCCACATCGATTCCGGTCCTCGCGTCGGCAGCAAGAACCATACAGCCGCGACGGAACGCTATATAACTGTCACGGTAGGGAGAGTCACACGGCGGTCTTATTGCAAAGATACGTTCGTCAAATTCCAAGGAGATAATATCTCCGCTCTCCCATTTTCGCGTAAGTGCGGTATACCCCGCGCTGACGCTTACGGCTTCACCGTTAAGACCTATAAAAGTATTTTTGCTCCATGCGGGTACTCTGAACTTAATTGTAAACTCGAGCTTACTGTCGGTAATTACCTTTATCCTGACCTTGTTGTCGGCAGGATACCGCGAATGAATGATAAGCCTGAGCATACTGCCGTCGGACAGCTTTGTTGTTATGATACCGTCAAGATACATATTCAACAGCAAGCAATTATCGCTGTTCATTAAAGTGACAGAGGAAAATGTTGCAACTCCCATGGGAGATATGCAGGCGCAACAACCGTAGAAGCTTCCGTCATTCATGAATTGCAGTCCGCCTGTACGTCTGCCCCGTGTACCCGCCCGCAGGGGGCTGTAACTGTCAAAGGGCAGTACCTCCTGATACTTTTCGGGACCGACATGGTTTTCCTTGCTTTCATATTGAGCAAATTCATAAGTGTCGTATATTTCTGTGGTGACGTTGAGATGTGTGTTCATAGCCCCGAGATACGCATTGAAGAAGGTGTTTTCTATTGCATCAATGTATTTCGTATCTCCGGTCAGCCTGAAGAGCTGTTCGCAGAGCTTTTGCCACGTCACGCTGACACAGGTCTCCTGCATTATTCCGTTAAATGCAGGGTCAACCTGGTGGAGTCTTGTGTTATCGAACAACTCATGCGTACAGCCGCAAGTGCCGATTATCGATATCTCGTTTGCCAACACCTGTTCAGCAAAATTCACAACACAGGTTTTATATTTTTCTATGCCTGTGACTCTGTAAAATTCAGCCAGACCTTCAAAGCATGACATCGTTTCGTATGCCTTTGTTTCGATGTATTCATGGGGCTTCAGCTTGTTTTCCAATGCGCTGACAAATATATTCAGCTCGCCGTGTTTGCCCTCGCAGGCTTCGACTATGTATCCCGCAAAATCAAGATATTTTTTGTCATGAGTCAAATTATATAATCTCACCACGGGTTCAAGAACAGAACAGGAGTTGGCTCCAAGCCAGTGGGCAGTGGTGTCGGTTATGGATCTTTTGCCGTATCCGAGCTTGGATATAAGATAATCAACCTGACGGCACATTGAAGCCACTATCCGTGAATTCAATTCTTCATCGTCACATATTTCCAAAAAATATTGCAAGCCGAGCAGTACGTATTTTCTGCCCCAGACATCCCAACCGTGAAATTCGTTTTCCTGACTGTAGCTTGAAATACGTCCCCATTTATCCTCATTTCCGAGAATATCCTCAACGCTGTTCTTGAGTATTCGGTACAACTTCAGGTCGTTCGTATGAGCGAGGACAGCAGATGCGCCGCGCATCATTTTGCCCCAATATTCTCCGCGCCAACCATTGTTATAGTCATCGGAAGGGAAGGAGAATTGTAAGGCAAAGCGATGCCATAGCTTTATATCATAAAGCTGATTTGCACATATAAAGCTTATAACATTTGATCCGATTGTGTTGTGAGGATACTCAATTTGTAAGTTTTCGTCGTTTTTCACTACGTCCGACGAAAGATCGGACGCCCTGCATTTCATTTTATAACTTGTCATTTTTCCCCCCCGGTTTAATATATCATCGGTATTGATGTACCGAATTATTTAAAGTGCCGCAATAAAGCAGAGCTGTTTTGTGCAGATGTGTTATGATCGTCGTGTAAAGAAGAATTTTGTTCGTAATTATACCACGTATGATATATGGATGTCAAGCAAACAATCGATAAAAATGAGGAAATGCAAATATGTCGGTTTAAGCGGAATATCTTATAATATTTCCGGCTGTACCGACCGAAGCACGAGGATTTGGCGCAGACCAATATTTAAGGAAAAGATGAAGGGAAATTACGAGATCGAAAGCACGGTACATTCAATTTGTTTTTTGCCGTGTTTACGCAGATTTCACGTGATCTTCTTCGATTTGCGGTATTCGCTCGGCGTCATGCCGAAATAATTGCGGAAGGCATTTGAAAAATAATAAGCGTTTGAATATCCGCACATAGTTGCGATCTCGTTGACTCTCAGCTGTCCCTCCGCCAGAAGCTTGCCGGCAAATTTCATTCTCAATTTTATGAGATATTCATTAGGTGTGCAGTCGTACACCCTCTTGAATTTTAAAATCAGACCCGTATGCGTCAGATGAAGTTGTTCAGCCAGCTCGTATATGTTTATCTTTTCGTTGAGATGGTCGTACATATATTCGACAACAAAGGCGACATCCTTGTCTGCGTTTGCTTTATTTACGGATTTCTGTGCGCTGAACACACGGTCCGCTATGAGTATATTGTCAATTACATTCTGATATATACGACTTCTTTTTTTTATATCGCTGACCTCAAGGGTATTGAGCATATCCGTTACTGCCACGACATACTCTTCGGGAAGATTGAGCTTTCCGCAATCGTCTGCGGGAAGATCGGATTCGTCGGCATCCGCATGAAATCCGAACTGATGAAAAGATATCGGCTTTGTAACGGCGCGCTTAAATACTACGTCTTTTGGGAAAAAAGCCACCTCGTTTTTGTTTACGGTAAAATTTTTTCCTTTAAGAGTGAAGGTAAATGTACCGTCGTAAACAAGTATCATGGCATACCACGGACGCGAGCCCTCCTGCATATAAAATACCTGACGGTTGGTAAATGCGTTATGAAAAAACAGTTTTGAAGCCATACTTTTGCCTCTGTTTGATTTTTTATATTTTTATTATAAATAATTGCATTGCATTTGTCAATGATTTTGATAAAATAATAGTGGTAGTTGATACAAATTGCATGAACACGGCGATCAGAGCGTGAAAATTAAAATCAAAATACACATAAAAACGAATAATCCGATCAATGTAAAAAAACGTATTTTATTGTCCGGTTTTATCACATAATAATCTCCATGCCGCCACAGGTGGCTCAAATAAATATTGAAATTGCTCGTATTTG
>JBJDZF010000146.1:0-4566 GCA_051867855.1 Eubacteriales bacterium | reverse complement strand
CATCAGAAAGTACAGATCCGGCGATGAATTTGCGATTGCGGATGTTGTCAGCCGAACCTTGATTCAAAGCAACAGCAAGGATTATCCGCCGGAATTCATCCGGAAAAACATACAAGACCATTCTGCCGAAATCATTGCAAAGCGGGCAAACGACACGCAGCATATGTATGTTGTCTGTGATGGTGAGGTCATTATCGGATGCGGGGCAATTGACGGCTATTGGGGCAGTGAAACCGAAAGCTATCTGATGACGATATTTGTGCTTGAAGAATATCAGAAAATGGGGATCGGGAGAAAGATCGTGCAGGCGCTGGAAGCGGATGATTATTTTTTGCGAGCGTGGAGAACAGAGGTCGGTTCATCCGTTACGGCGGTCGGTTTTTATCGGAAGCTGGGATATGAATACAAAAACGGTATTATGACACCGGATGAATTCGGAGTTGTTCGGCTTGAAAAGAAAAGAATCGTCTGCCCATGTAAAAGGAAGAAGTGCGAGAGATACGGAAATTGCGACGCGTGCAGAAAGCATCATTTCGACTCAAAAAGGAAGCGCCCTGTAGCATGCGAGCGGTAACAGGCTCTGCGGGGACGCAGAAACAGACACAGAAAGAATACGGCATGAAAGCCATTGATGAATGACTGCAGGCGGCAAACACAAATGAAATACGGATTTGGTAAGAAGTAACAGTGAAGAAGTTCGGTGTCTGCTTCGTGCACGGATTTATTAGAGGTATCAGGTATTGCGCCGTGGCTGTCTCTATGTTAAGCTTGCGCTGCAATAGGGACAAATATAGCCTTATTTGGTTTGTTTCTTTATAATAAATCGGGTAAGGCAGGAATAGCCATCATATTTTCGACAATTTTACTGCTTTCAAACAAAGTTTCCAACTGCATTTCTTGTGTATGTTTTTCAATATATAAGTATGACTTTTGTCATATTCATAAAAATAGAGGTATCTCGAAATTTCGGGATACCTCTATTTACATATATCTTGAAAAATTCAATAAAAAATGTTATATTAAAGTCATCAGAAGAACCGAGTATGCTTGAGGTGGTATGAATGAGAAAACCGCAAATTATTTTCTTGGTTATTGTAATCGTATGTACTTTATCTGCTTGTAAGCAAGCGAAAACAAACTCTGATATAAACTTTGATTTATCACCTATTGAAACAGAAGCATCCAATCAACCGAGTGGGTCTATAGGTTCAAATGATTCAACAAATGACAGCGCTGGTAATAACGAAGAATTTGTAGAGGAGCTTGTTGGAATTGATAAATTACGGGTTGACTATAATTTAGGGACCTGTCGAAATTTAAGTGGAAATGTTTCGGTTATTCTCTTTTATATGGATGATTTTGAAAGTGGCTGGACAGCTGACGAAATAACAAAGTTTACGAACAATGAGGTAAAACCCGGATTGGCATTTTTGGAAAGAGAAGCAAAGTTATACGGCGTGGAATTGAATTTGAGTATAAAACAAAGTTATTCATCTATCTTTTATGATGACGAAGTTATAATCAGCACAAAAGAAACAGGACTTGCAACCATTGATGTACTAAGTCAAGCTGCGCACGGTTTGCATTATTCTTCTGATGAAGAAATGATTGCTGACTTCAGATCTCAATACGGAACAGAAATAGTTTGCTTTACAATATTTAACAAAAATGGTACCGCTTATGCTATTAATCCACACAGGGGTCAAACGATACAGATAGAGGAGCATTGCATTGTTTTTGCTTATGACTTAAATTCTAATCATCACGATCCAATAGGATCACAGTCTTCCATCGTTGCCCACGAATTGTTGCATCTTTTTGGTGCGGAGGATTATTATGCGACTACCGGCAGAAAAACTCTTTCCAAAAAATATTATCCTGCTGATATTATGTTAAGTGCAAATTATTATATTATTACCAATAATATCGGTAATGCCACTGCGTTTTATATAGGTTGGACTGATATAGTTCCTGATGTACTCTATAATGATAATTGGTAGAAATGATATTTGATTATTAAAAATTCTATCCTTACAAATTCTACAAAGATGGAATTGCCCTTGGCTCGACACAAGCATATAATGACATAGAGGCGGTGATTATTATGAGATTTCGATTTAATGTTGATTTAACAGATGACGATTATTTGGAGTACAATAAATTCTGGATGTTGAGGTCGCCCTACGGCAAAAAGCATATCAAAACATTCAGAATAACCATTACGGTTCTTTTTTGTATTTTTATTTTTATTTTGCTGTATTTGGGCGGCTTTTGGTTTGATGCCTTTCTTAGAACGATTCCCGTGTTAATATTATTGACCGTATTTCAAATCTGCCTAAGCCGATTCTTATTTTTTTCTCTTAAAAGCCAAATCAAAATATTGAAGAAAACCGGTAAAATGGGGTATTCGCCATCATCGGTAATCGAATTTTATGATGAATGTTTTATCGAAAACACAGAAGAAAACAAGACAGAGCAGAAATATTCAGGCATTGAGAGAATCAGTATCGTTGATAATAAAATGATTTATATTCATGTGAATAACATAATGGCGTATATTCTGCCGCTTTCTTGTTTTGAATCAAGAGAACAGTATGAAGATTTTATCAAATTCATAAAAATGAAAACCAATGATATAGAAATATATGAAGCAAATTATGGTTTTTCGGTTTGAACACCTATAACAAATGAAGCGGCTCAAAAGAGAGCCGCTTCTTGTTTTCCGCCGATGCTTTCCATACTTAACAGATCGCATTTTGCAACCGCGCGCCGGAATTGCTCCAAGTCGCATTGCACGATTGCACTTGACGGTTTATTGGGTATTTCGTTTCAGTCTGCCGCGTCCAGCGGGATGCCGTAGATCTCACAGGCGAGGGCGTTAGTGTACAGCTTGCTGTTTCTCACCCGGATGTAATGGTACGTCGGATCGTCAATCAGCGCGATTTTTGCCGGCAGGGTATCGTTCGAGGCGCCGAATGTCAGATAACAACCCTGCGGCACGTCAATATTGACGTTGGAAAATGTGACCCAGCCGGGGCCTGCCGTATATGACGCTGTCAGCACGATCTTTTCGACAGAGGTGTTGTTATCCGCCCTGCGTACGCCGACGGTGAAGGTGTCCCCGGTCTTGACGGTCTCCACGGGAATGCGCAGATCCACGACGCGGTGTCCTTCTATAGCGGATTGTTCCGCCAGAGCAACGGCACCGCTGCGATAGGGGTATTCGGTGTATTCAAAATTGGGATACTGTTCCGAGAACGGTGTGCCCAACAGACTGACCGTTCCCTCCGAGGGGGTATATTCGGGATGCATATCGTCCCATTCTTTTCGGATATGACCGGTATATTCGGGCAGAGTATAGGTATAGGTGCCGCCGCGGATTGCCTCGACCACGGGCGCCAGAGCCTGCGCCATGAGCAGATACCCGTCGCTGAGGGGATGCAGACCGTCCATGTAGCGGTACGGCCCCACATTTTCACCCGTAAAGGTGTTCATATCAAAGAAATAGGTATCCACGCCCCGCTTGTTCAGGATCCCGACCAGTTCATTTTGCAGATCACGCACATGTTGCATGGAGCTTAAGGGATAGTTATAAAATGAGGGATTGTTCATGACGGTGACGGACATATTTGCGTTCTTTTCGGTCAGCGAGGAAACCAAATCCTGTGCGCACGACAAATAAAGCGCATCGTCTCTTTCATCCCACGAGGTGTCGTTTAACGCATCGTTGGTGCCTAACATAATCAGTGCCAGATCCATGCGATCCGCGGCTTTGAGAAGGGCGGCGTACTGTGTGCTGTTCATATACGGATTGTCCGTATCGCTCCGCATATAGCGGCAACCGTGGCCGAAGTTGAATACAAGGCAGTCCCGCCACAAAAGCCGTCCGAGAATGGCGGGATAGGACTGCTGTGCGACATTATCGTAGAACATATCCGAACCGGCGCCCTCCGTGATGCTGTCGCCGATGCAGGCAACGGCATAGAAATCGTTGGTTCTCCGGGTCTCGGTTCCGTTTGCAAGATCCAGTGTTTTGGTACCGCTTTGGGAGGCGGATATGATTTGCTCCTCCACAATATCCCATGCGTGATAGGCGGCGGTAAAGCAATCCATGCGTTTGAAGCCGTCCGTATAGGAGGTGCCGTCGTGACCGCCGCCCAGCAGGAGCTTGCCGTTTTCGACGCTGATACAGGAATCGAAAATATCCATATCGGCATAGCGGTCGGTTTGTTCACGGTTGGTGGGACCGACCAAAAGTTCATAGGCGCCGACCTCGGTCAGCGTGTCCTGTGCAACAGGCAAAACAACGCCCGTATATGCTTTGACGGAGGCGGCAATGTGTTCGGCACACAAACGGTAAAAATCGGATTCCGTGCCGTAGGCGCCGTCTTTTTCCTCTCCGATATACGGCGTTTGGGCATAGACCACGGTATAAAGCGAAAGATCATTGCCCGCGATGGTGAGCGTAACGGGCTCCGCCGGCTTTTTGGTTGTGTCGGACGGCGTATCGGTTGTGGTTTGCGCGCAAGCGCACAACAATAAGATCAGGCATAATAAAAGTGCGAT
>JBJDZF010000145.1:0-4566 GCA_051867855.1 Eubacteriales bacterium | reverse complement strand
GGTGACGGGGCACCTCATTCCCGAATTCGGTTCAGCGCTTCAGTACGGTACAAAAGAGCTTATCAGAACGGCAAGGGAGACTGCCGAAAGTCAGAATGACCCCGTAAAAAAGGATAACTTAATCGCCTTTACCGAAGCACTCGAATGTGCGGAGCTGCTCGCCGGCAGGTACAGAGCCATCGCTCTCGAAAAGCAGGCGGAGGCAAACAGGCAGGGTGACGGAGAGAAAGCCGAGCGTTTTGCACGCCTGACAAACGCACTTGAGCGCGTTCCCATGTACGGCGCAAGGGATCTTTTTGAGGCAATTCAGAGCTTTATGTTGCTATGGGAGATAATGTGTATCGAGCAGGCGCCAAATCCGTATGCCTTTTCCGTTGGAAATGCAGACCGTATTTTCGAGCCGTACCGTCACGGAATGTCCCGTGATGAGGCGGCGGCGCTCTTCTGTCATTTTCTTGTATTCTTCAATGTTGCGGACCGTAGCTGGGCTATTTCACAGAATCTCATCGTAGGCGGCAGAGACCGTGACGGCAATGATCTTACCGTTCCCACCTCATATGCGCTTCTTGACGCATACTTCGAGATGAATCTTCCCCAGCCCATCCTTTCGGTGAAGCTTCACAAAAACACCCCCGATAAGCTGTATGCGGAGCTGGGAAGGTTCTTCTTCTCGCCGGGTGTCCTCACCCCCTCTCTCTTCAACGACGATTCTCTGTTCGAAATACTCGAAAACGGTAACGTTGCACGCGAAGACCTGGAATACTGCAGTGTGGCAGGGTGTCAGGAGCCGCTTATCCGAGGTAAGGATAACGGAAATACGACAAACAGCTGGCTCAATCTTGCAAAAATACTCGAGCTGACCATCAGTGGCGGAGTATCGACAATAACGGGCAATAAGTTGTGTGACTTTGAAAAGCTGCCCCCCGCAGAGATACTTGCTCATATCCGCGAGAAATTCTATGAAAACACAAAGTCCGTTATATCCGCGATGGCAAATTCGGCAAATGATGCTTCACGCGCTCTCTTTAATCTCAGAGTACCCTTCCTCTCATCATTTATGGGAGGACTGGATTATGGATATGATACGCGCGACACCGAACATCAGGGCACAAAATATAACGCCTCGGGATGTCTGATACACGGTCTTACGGTGGTTGCGGATTCCTTTGTGGCAATAGACCATCTTCTGAAGGATCGGCCTCAGGACGCAGAGCGCCTTGTAAAGGCACTCGCCGATAATTTCAAAGACGACGAAGAGCTTCACGAATATCTGCTGTCCTGCCCGAAATTCGGAAACAATTACTCCGAGGTCGACGATGAGGCAGCAAAAATTGCGGATATCGTCTCGGATATGGTAAACGGCACCGAAAATTATCTCGGAAACAATTTCCGTGCGGACTGGTCCAGCCCCACAACTCATCTGACATACGGCTATTGGGTGGGGGCGATGCCCTCCGGACGTCCGGCGCGCGATATGCTCGGATACGGAGTCGACCCGTTGTACGGCTGTGCCGAAAGCGGGATGGGTATGCGTATGCTCTCGAATATGAAGCTTCCCTTCGGAAAGATGCGCGGCGGATATGCTTCACATCTCGGTATTGACCCCAAATACTTTGACGCAGAGGATTTTGAAGGCAAGGGACTCCAGTTCAAGGAGCGCGTGATAGACCCGCTGTTCTTTAATCCGTTGGCAGAGGGGATCTCCCCCTTCTACCTCTACGTCAATGTAACCACACCCGAAACCCTCCGCAAGCTGCTCGCGGATCCGAAAAAATACGCACCGAGCGGCGTATATATAGTCCGTATTCACGGTACCTTTGTCAACTTCCTCGATCTTTCCCCGGATGTTCAGGAGGATATTATACGCCGTCTTGACCCGGCGTCGAGTGCAAATATCGGAGGTTCAAAATGAATTCTTATTCTCTCGGAATAGACATAGGAACCACAAGCATTTGCGCACTGGCACGTGAAACGGAAACGGGCAAAACGCTCCTGTCTCTCAATAAAGCCAACACCGCCTCCGTTGCTTCGGAGCATTCCTTCGAAAAAATACAGGATCCGTCGGTGATAATCTCCGTCGCATTCGGACTTATAAAAGAAGCGGAACAACGGTTAGGCAATCCGAAATCCATCGGTATCACCGGTCAGATGCACGGCATCTTATATGTCGACGGGAACGGGCGGGCTGTAAGTCCTCTGTATACATGGCAGGATGCACGTGCCGCACAGCCGATGAACGGCAGTGAAACATACATTGAGTATATCACGCGTATGACCTCGCACAAAATCTTCGCAGGCTACGGTATGGCCACCCACTTCTATCAGTTCAAAAACGGTAAAATACCCAACGGCGCGGTTAAGCTGTGCACGATACACGACTATCTCGCCATGACTCTGGCAGGGCTTCGTGAGCCGATAATACACGTCTCCGACGCCGCAAGCCTGGGGCTGTACGACACGGAGAGCAACTCCTTTGATACGGATGCGGCGCAGATCCTGGGGTTTTCGGCGGACATTTTTCCGAAGGTTACGGCGAAGTCATCCCCTATCGGATATTACAGGGGCTCCATCCCCGTTTATCCCGCCATAGGGGATAACCAGGCAAGCTTTCTGGGCAGCGCGGGAGAACAGGAGGGCGTCCTGCTTGTAAATGTCGGAACCGGCAGTCAGGTATCTGTCGTCGGGCACTTTGGACAGACACGCGAGGGGATCGAGTGCAGACCGTTCGTTGACGGTAAATACTTACTTGTGGGAAGCTCCTTATGCGGCGGACGCGCGTATGCGGTGCTCGAAAAATGCTTCCGCGACATTGCCAATATGTGCGGAGCCGATATAAGATCGGCATATCCGTTTATGGACAAATGGATTGAAGGACACGACTGTGACAGCTCCCTTACTGTATCCACGCTCTTTGACGGAACGCGTCAGGAGCCCGCATTGAGGGGCAGTATCACGGGTATATCGGTAACGAATTTTGAGCCCGTATCGCTTATGGTCGGCTTTATGAGAGGCATTGCCTGCGAATTATACGGACTATTCGAAAGTATGAACGATCTTGTATCGGGGAATGATATTAAAGCACTTGTGGGGTCCGGCAACGGTTTAAGGGCAAATCCGGCACTATGCAGGATCATAGAGGATGTTTTCGGTATGCCTCTGAAGCTTTCCGAGAGTAAGGAAGAAGCGGCGCTGGGCGCAGCTGTATTTGCGGATGGACCATATCCGGTACGATAGATTTAAATAGTTACATTTATTTAACCGAAATGTCATTGACTTGTAACGTCACACGTGATATAACATATATCGGTAAGAATAGCCTGATGCCTGATATAATACCGTTTGGCATCAGGCGACAATAAAAACATTTCGGAGGTAACAATTATGAGTGAAACAAGATTTTACATCTGCGAGCATTGCGGCAATCTGATAGGGATGATAAACGACGCAGGTGTGCCCGTCATGTGCTGCGGGCAGAAGATGACCCACCTTGAGCCGGGTACTGCCGAAGCAAGCCACGATAAGCATATCCCCACAGTCAGCGTAGACGGAAACGTTGTGAAAGTGAACGTCGGTTCCGCCGCTCACCCCATGACCGAAGAGCACCGCATAATGTGGGTATATCTGCAGACCGATAAAGGCGGTCAGCGCAAGAATCTGAATGCGGGCGACGAGCCCTGCGTAACGTTCGCGCTCACCGACGAAAAGCCTGTTGCGGTCTATGCATACTGCAATCTCCACGGACTGTGGAAAGCCGATGTTTGAGGAGGGATCCACAATGGACGCAAAAGTACATGAGCTGCTCAACAGGCAGATAAACAAAGAGTTTTACTCGGCGTATCTCTATCTCGATTTTTCCAACTATTTCAAAGCCCGGGGGCTTGACGGATTTGCAAACTGGTATATGATACAGGCGCAGGAGGAGCGTGACCACGCGATGCTCTTTTACACCTATCTGCAAAACGAAAATCAGACGGTAACGCTTGACGCAATCGACAAGCCCGACAAGAGCTTCAAGGAGCATATGGAAGTGCTTCGCGCGGGACTTGAACACGAAAAATATGTCACCTCGCTTATTAACGATATCTACGGCGCGGCATACGACGTGAGGGATTTCCGCACTATGCAGTTCCTCGACTGGTTTGTCAAGGAGCAGGCAGGGCGAGGAGGAGACAAGAGCCAACGACCTGATATCCAAGATGGAGCTTTTCGGCTCTGACCCGAAGAGCCTGTACATGCTCAATCAGGAGCTTGCATCGAGAGTCTACGCCGCGCCTTCGTTGGTGCTTTAAGTAACGTCTCGGAACGATTTGACAAAAAAGTCTATTATCTGCAGTTACCGACGCACACTGAAGTCGGTGAGCGTAAACCGACAATCAGAATACAAAAAATATCCGGGAAGGACTCATGCCCTTCCCGGATATTTTTATCAAACAGATCGCTGTCACGACCTCACTGCATCAGAGCGTGCTCAAGCCAGATAAGTCCCATTCCGAAGGCGTCGTACAACCCCTCCTTCGCACCCTGTCTGATTATCTTTGTCTGATCCTTGGAATCGACCACCTGAAC
>JBJDZF010000144.1:0-19984 GCA_051867855.1 Eubacteriales bacterium | reverse complement strand
GTCGGCTCTCTTTTCCACGAATACCTTATCCCCATCGTGAAATGACGGCTCCATACTGTCTCCGCTGATCGGAATAATATAGTCTGCTTTCTCGGCTTCGGGGGTATCTTTAACCCAGATCTTATCGGGTGTTTCATTATCGAGAAAATTACCGACACCGGCTGAAGCGGATATAGCATAGGAATCTAATTGAATACGCCTAACTTTAGGCTTTCTTCGTGTGGTTGAAATAACCCTTTCGTATTCAATATTGATTACGGAATCAACTGCGTTTTTTCCAAAGCCATCGAGGTCTCTGTATTTATGTACCAAAGCCATTTCTTCTATAGAGGGATTATCTCCGGTAACATCGAAAAGAAGATCGGGAGATATATGTAATGCTTGACAGAGCTTTGGGATCTTATCAACAGATGGTCTTGAGGTCGAGGTTTCCCAGTTGTTTATTACGGTGCCGGATTTTTCTCCGATCATTTGTGCCAACTGGACCTGTGTTAATTTTCTTTCCATACGTGCGGCTCTGATTTTTTCACCGAAAGTTTCCATAAAAATCTCCATGCCGCCACAGGCGGCTCAAATTAATATTGAAATTGCTCGTATTTGCAATGCAAATCAAAATGGGTTGGGACCCATTTTGAGAGCAATTTAGGCGTGAAAAAGATGTACTTCACTTAAAGGTTAGCAATACTTTCACGCTATATACCTCCGCAGAATTGTAATACCATTATATCATACAAAAATTGGATTGTCAATCGATAATATCAAAATAATTGAATATTAAACATTGACAAATCAAAAATATTGGAGTATAATATATTCACACCCAAGTAAATTGAGCTTTTGCTCATTGAATTTCGAGAAAGAGGTATATATGCCGGAGAGAGCAATATTGCATATAGATATGAACAATTTTTTCGCATCCGTTGAGTGTATGCTCAACCCGGAACTGAAGCCTTTTCCTGTTGCAGTATGCGGCAGTCAGGAAGAACGGCATGGAATCGTCCTTGCAAAGAACTGCGTAGCCAAGGCAAAAGGTGTAAGCACAGGTGAGGCGATATGGCAAGCCAAACAGAAATGCCCGGAGCTTGTGGTCGTTCCTCCGCATTATGAGCAGTATATGCGATTCTCCAGGCTTGCAAGAGAGATATACGGAAGGTATACCGATCTGATAGAACCGTATGGGATGGACGAAGTATGGGCTGATGTGACCGGAAGCCAACGCTTTATCGGAACGCCTTTGCAAATTGCCGAAGAAATAAGAGAATCCATTAAATATGAACTCGGACTGACAGTATCCATCGGTGTATCCTTCAATAAGATATTTGCAAAGCTTGGCTCGGATATGAAAAAGCCCGATGCCATTACAGTAATACCGAAGGAAACATTCAGGGAACAGATCCGGGATCTGCCTGCGTCGGAAATGTTAGGCGTCGGTCGGGCAACGGAAAAGAAACTCTCATCGCTCGGCATCCGAACCATCGGTCAGATCGCGCAGTTTCCCGTAGACTTTTTCAAGAGAAGGCTCGGCAAGTGCGGTGTTGACCTGTGGAGATTTGCAAACGGTCTTGATGAGTCCCCGGTAACTCTCAGAGATATCGAAGCTCCGGACAAAAGCGTAGGGCATGGAATGACTGCCGTTCAGGACCTTGAAACCCCGGCAGAGGTATGGAAATTCATCCTTGAGCTCTGTCAGGACATAGGACACAGACTCTATGTTTTCAATAAAAAAGCAACAGGCATCGCATTGGCGGTCAGGGATAATCAGTTATTTACAAAGCAGTGGCAATGTGGACTCCCCGTTCCCACACAAAGTCCTTCCTGCATTGCGAAGGAGGCCTTCTCCCTGTTTACACGCAGCTATGATTGGCAACAGCCGATCCGATCTCTTACAGTTCGTGCAATCGATCTTATTTCTCTTGATACCCCATATCAGCTCGATCTGTTTTCAGACCCGGTCAAAGTTGCGAAAGCAGAGTCCCTTGACAAGGTAATCGAAGAACTGCGCTATCGCTTCGGAAAGAAGATCATCCGCAATGCCTGTCTGTTAGATAATAAAAAGATGTCGCCACATGATAATCCCAACATCATTATGCCGACAGGAATACCGATGTAGGAGGTATATAATGCAAACGATAAAATATGTTAAGCAACCCGTCGCGGTCATTGTTGCCGTCAGTAAAGATGGGCAGGTCCGTCCCTTGAAATTTCAATGGAAAGACGGGTGCACCTATACGATAGATCGGGTATCCAAGATCGAACGTGCCGCCTCGACCAAGGTCGGTGGTTGTGGGATCAGATACACCGTGATGGTGGAAGGCCTTCCGCGGTTCCTCTATGATGAAGAAGGAAAATGGTTCATGGAAGACGAGGTACTCATAGAGGTGACTGAATGATCATAGGAACAAAAACAGATTTTGAGAATCTTGCTGACTTCATTCTTCGGGACTATCTCGGAAATGACTATGACTGCTACAAGCCGCTTGATATTCAAGCCTTTGCAGAGAACTACCTGAAACTCAATATATCATTTTACCGCATCTTCTTTATCTCAGCGATTGCCATAAGCAGGGAAAAAGGTCAGGATAGTGACATCGGCATATGCCCGCAGGATCCTTATTAATATACCTGTTAAAATTAATACGGTAAAACTTAAGACCTTGTCTGCATAGTTTTATAGGTCTGTGGAGGCATTCCGATATATTTCTTGAACATTTTACAGAATTGTGAGCAATCCTCATATCCCACTGCATTCGCCGCCTCCTTCACACTGCACCGTTTGAATCTGAGTTGATCGGCAGCGTACTCGACCCGTTTGCGGATGAGATACTCACGCAGAGAATATTCGCAGTTTTTTCCGAAAATAGAGCGCAGATATGAGGGTGAGATGTGCAGAAATTCGGCTATATCCTTTGGCGTGATCCCTTCGCATAAGTATTCCTGTATGTAGTTCAGCGCCTGCTGATAGTACACTTGTGCGGTATCCGATATGTTGGATACGATACTGTTATAGGGTTTGTGCAGCGACATCAGGTACAGAAAACGCGATAATAAGTATAAATCCACGTCTTTGTTTACGTGGGATATAAACAGTGGCTCATAAAATATTCCGGGTATTTCGTTGATAAAAGGACATTCTCCTATTTTAGGAATGGAATGAAAACCCGCGCTTTTTATAATATCTTCGGTACCGTTACCCGAGATTCCGATATAGTAAAACTCAAAGGGTTCATCGGTACATTCGATGGCATAGGTGTCATGAGCGGTTGAAAAAAAGAACTGCCCCTCGCTCACCGGTTGCCCGTTAAAAAAGGCTTTTCCCCGCGTGACGTAACGCACGTTAAAACGGTTGACCTGTCGAGGGCCCCATACCTTCATCGGCCAACTTTTTTCATATCCTAGGGAGATGACGCGACAAGCATTGTTATTATCGTTGAGAGAGGTATAAAAACGATAGGAATAATATGTAAAATTTTTCAGTTCTTCTGTAATGGGGGTCAGAGAACGCGTGTAATAATCCGGCGTTTCCAAAGCGTATCGATAAAAAGACATATTTTCTCCTTCATTCCTGATTTGTCTATAGTATATCATAAAAAATCGAAAAGTCAATGCTGATTCTTTTGCCAACAAGCCCCAAAATGCTTATTGTAAATAATAAAAAGCACTTCGAATATGAGCAAATTGCACAATAATTGTTTTTGATAATTGATATGTATATTTGAATAACGCTTTTAAGGAAAAGACGATTGAGTCGAAAAGCACAAATTTTGTGTCGAAATCTCTATTGTTTGCTGTTCTGACTGTATGATATAATGATACGGCAGAGGAGCAGATCGGTTACAAAACCGAAAATATAACAGGGAGTATGAGTTATATGTCCAAATTTGTACGAATCGGTGTTTATTATCTGATTGTATGTATGCTGATAACCGCATTTACGGGCTGTCAAAAAGGCGACGGCAACGAATCGAAAATGAGCAACGACAGCGTTGCTTCCGACAGCAGAGAATGGATCGTGTCGGACGGCGCCCCCCTGTATACGGTGGTGTATCCTCGAAATGCCTCAAATATCGTAAAAGAAGCGATGGAACGCTTTGTATCGGCAATCGAGGAGGCTACGAGCGTGACCATAATTACCAAGACCGACGAGATCAAGCGCGGCGCGCTGTACAATTCCTCCACTCCCGAAATACTGTTCGGAAGAACCGATTACAGCGAAACCAACGAGGTGCTCAAGGAACTGGAAGACTCTCAGTTTACTCTGCGGAGGGTAGGCAACAAGCTGGTGATAGTATCTCCTAAGGATGTCAATTTAGATGTGGCTGTTACATATTTTTGTGATCATATGCTGGAACAGAATCTGAAAACAGAGGCGTCGGGAAAAAAGTCTCTTATTATGTTTGAGGATTATACCTCCGAGATAGCGGAACAGCCGACAGTAAACGATATTCAGATCGGATCTCATAAGCTTTCGGAACACGTTATTGTGTACGATGCAGACCACGACGGATATATGGCGGTCGCATCGGATATGAGAAGCGCCATCGAAGATAAGTACGGTATCAGAATACCGGTATACGCCGACCGACATTATGAGGATAAGGGGGGACCTGAGATCCTCATAGGAGAGACCGACCGCACCGCTTCGGCTTCTGCATATGCCGGCGCCGTGGAGCTTATGACCTATAAAGTGGTTGTTGCGGGCAACAAAGTGCAGATATGTAGCGGCGGTCCGTTCTCGGCGAGACAGTGCGCCGAAGATCTGGTACCCAGAATGAAGCGTCTGAGTGCCGACGGAGAATATCTTGAGACCGATCTTGCGCCGACAACTCGTGAACTTGCCGAGAACGCCGATGTCAGAATTATGACTTCCAATGTACTTGCTGCAAGATGGGGCGAATATATCAACGGCGCGGGCAACAGTTTTATCACCTTGCCTACGGTGGAGCGTGCCGAAATATTTGCTGCGCTACTTACCAAATGCCGCCCCGATGTAGTGGGAATGCAGGAAGCGTGTGATATATGGAATGAAAAATTGCCTGAATATCTTGAGATCCTGAAAGAGGATTACGGTTTGGAGTATACCTGGATGCATAACTCCCATAATGGAAAGATGAGTATGACTTCCGTACTCTACCGCAGCGATAAGTATAACGTGGTTGATTCGGATTATCAGCCTGTATCCTATTGGGATGCGGAGGAGCATGGCTACTATATCCGATCCTTTGCTTGGGTGAAATTGCAGGAAAGGGATCATTCTCAAAATGAGTTTATTCTTGTGAATACGCACTGGGAGCTGTCGGCAAGAGTTGAAAAGGTGCAGCTCTGCCTGCAGGAGGAAACGACGTTGATAAACAGCCTGTATGCGCAACACAACGTACCGATCATTTGTACGGGAGACTTCAACAGCAAACAGGACACGGAAGATTATGTGAAATTTATCTCGGGAGCCGCTCTTAAGGATATGCTGACGGATGCCGAGACAAACGGCGGACGAATGAACCGGGCGGGAGGTTGCGGAAATCCCGGACAGCCGAGAAGCAACAGCGGTAATTACATCGATCATATTTACTCAACATCAGAATGTACCGGATGGCGCTTTGAAACCGTCTTGGATAATATGGCATATTTCATGACCGACCATTCTCCGATGATCGCGGATATACAGTTTACGATACAATGACAAATTGATTAAGAAGGTGTAAAAGCATATGAGATTATTAAAAAAAGATCAACTTCAGGTAAAGATAGTCTCAAGCCGTGACGAAATGGGGAAAATCGCCGCGGCAGATATACGTGAGCGTATTCTTTCCTTGCTCGGGACAAAAAAACAGATCAACATGATTTTTGCCGCAGCGCCTTCGCAGAACGACGTACTGGCATATCTGACCGCTTATGACGACATCGACTGGCAAAGGATCAACGCCTATCACATGGATGAGTATATAGGTCTTGCCGGCGAGTGGACGGCACAAAGCTTCGGAACCTATCTTGAGAACCATATTTTCGGTGTCGTACCCTTCAGAACGGTCAATCTCATCGCTGCTACCGCTTCCGATCCGGAGTCCGAGTGCGAGCGTTACGCTAAGCTGTTGGCTGATAATCCCGCTGATATCGTTGTGCTTGGTGTAGGAGAAAACGGACACATTGCATTCAACGACCCGTGGGTTGCCGATTTCAACGATCCGAAAGCAGTTAAGGTCGTAACACTCGATGAGGCCTGCCGTCAGCAACAGGTCAACGACGGCTGTTTCTCAAGTATAGATCTTGTACCGAAACAGGCAATCACGCTGACCTGTCCCACCATGACAAAGCCGCCGTATCTTTTCTGTGTCGTTCCGTCAAAAACAAAAGCCAATGCGGTAAGACATATGCTCAACGACGAGATCGGAGAGGATTGTCCGGCTACTATCCTCAGGCGTCACGCCTGTGCTACCCTCTATCTTGACGGCGAAAGCAGTAGCCTCTTATGACAACAAGGGTCAAGAGCTCCCGCATCATTTTAAAAGACAGGCTGTTTTCGGGTTTCGTGTATTTTAAAGACGATAAAATCACAGCTGTTACCGCAGACGATCTGCCTTTTGACCGGGAATTTGACGTCGGGGAAAAATACGTATCTCCCGGATTTATAGATCTTCATACCCACGGCGGAGGCGGATATGATTTTACGGGAAGCATTGAGGATGTGATCAATGGGTGTAATTTTCACCTTTTCCATGGCACGACCTCCATCTGTCCTACGCTCTCGGCAGCCCCTTTTGAAGAAATGGCGAGAGGGGTGAAAAATGTGTACTCCGCCATGCACGACGGTAGAACTCAGGCGAATATCATTGGTGCACATCTGGAAGGTCCGTATCTTTCGCCTGCACAATCCGGAGCACAGTCTCCCGATTGTATTACACCTCCTGTTAAAGATGATTATGTGCCTTTGGTGGAAAACTACAAGGATGCCATTGCCCGTTGGTCCTATGCGCCCGAGCTGGACGAAAACGGTGAGTTTTGCAAGTATATTTCCGACCATGGCGTTATTCCGTCGGCAGGACATACCGATGCAGTCTACGACGACATGCAGAGAGCGATCCGGAATGGCTGTAAAACGGTTACACACTTGTATTCCTGTACGTCAACGATTACGAGAGACCACGGATACCGCATCCTGGGCGTTATCGAAACCGCTCTGCTATGCGACGAATTGTATGTGGAGATCATTGCCGACGGTAAACATTTGCCGCCAAATCTGATCAGGCTGATCTTAAAAAACAAGGGTAGCGACCGTGTGCTCTTGGTGACAGACAGTCTGTCACTCGCCGGTACGGATGTCAGACAGGGAAGAATGGTCAATACGGAATTTATTATAGAGGACGGAGTTTGCCGCTTGATCGACAGGAGCGCATTTGCCGGCAGCATCGCCACAGGAGACCGGTGTATACAGGTGATGACGCAAGAGGTCGGGCTCTCGGTTCCCGAAGCGGTAAAAATGATGAGTGCGGTTCCTGCCGAGGTCATGGGACTTAACAAGGGGGAGATAGCCCCGGGACGCGATGCCGATATAATTGTCTTTGACGACGATATCCGTGTTACAAACATCTGGATAATGGGACAGCCGATTGTACGTAGCAAGAGAGGAGAAAACCAAAATAGTATTCCGTAATCAGTAAATATATTGAAACGAAAAGGAGATTTTTATGAAAAAAGTTTCAAGACTGCTTTGCCTGCTCCTGTCGTGTCTGATGTTATCCGGTATTTTTTCATCCTGCTCCGAAAAGGAACAGGAAGGAACGGACAGCAACAGCGGATCCGGACAAACCGACGCGGAGGATACGGCGTATCTCTATGACGAAAACGGATATCTGAAGGACTCGTTGCCGGAAATGAAATTTAACGAGGATTTTATTATCTATACGTGGAGTGACCAGAAGAATTGGGAGTGGTGCGAAGAGCTGACCAACAAATCCACGGCGGTCGAGCGGGCGCTTTGGATGAGAGAGACGAATGTGGAAGATCGCTTCGGCGTGAGGATCGATAGGGTATACGAGACCGGAGCATGGGACAACAGAACCTCGTTTATCTCAAGACTGTCCGGAAGTATTATGACAGGCGACGGCGCATTCGATCTGGTAAGCCAGTATACGCCGGCGGCGGGTATCGGAGCTGTGAACAATTTGTACAGGAATCTTAATGAGGAAACGATTACCCGGTATCTGGACCTCAGCAAGCCCTGGTGGCCTTCCTCAATAAACGAGACGGCGCGAATAGGCAGCAAGCTGTATTTCGTAACCGGAGATATCACTGCGACATTTACACGGAATATTAACTGCGCGCTTGTTAATCTCGATCTTTACGAAAACTACAATGTAGCGGACTCTGCGGGCGGTAAGAGCATTTTTGAGGTTGTAGACGATTATGAATGGACCTTGGAGATGATGTATAAAATGGCTGTTGATAAGGTAAATGTCGAAAGAGAAGAATACGGCATTGCCCTTCGCAACACCGTTTGCGCCGATGGTTTCTTTTACGGTGGCGGATTTACCTGCGTTAAATCCAGAAACGGAGAAATGTCCCTTTCCGACGATCTGGAAAGTACGACTCTGGTGGATTACTTTGATGAAGTAAAAGATATCTTCTCGGGCAGACACCGGGACGTAGCCATTACGGGCATAGATCCTTTCCTGCAGAATAAAGCTCTGTTTTATATCGGAGGTCTGTCAGACTCCTCAAGCGCGACACAGGCGGGGCTGAATTTCACCCTTATTCCTATGCCGATGTACGACGCCAAGAACAGCCAGGGATACAGCGTTATTACCAACTTCTACGTATCAATGTTCAGTATCCCTGTGGACGTAAAGAATGAGCAGAAGTCCGCAGTTATTCTTGAAGCACTTGGCTCAGAGGGATATCGCACGGTGACCGACGAGGTATATTACAATCTTTTCCAGCTCCGATACAACGGAGCGAACCGGGATACCGCCAGAATGTTCGACCTTGTTTCCGACTCTGTGGTATTCGACGTGGCGAGACTGTTTGCTGACGATATCGGAATTTTCTCTGCCTTCCGCAACGCGGTCAACGACCCTGTGGGCAACTGGAGTACCGTATATCAGAGCAATCACGAGGCTTGGGAAAACGGGCTTGAATATTTAAGGCTGAAGATCGGTTAAAACCCGAAATCTGTGATTAAATTATTAAAATTAGGAGCGTATCATGAGAAAAGTATTATCTTCTGTTTTAGTATTTACCATGATCCTTTCTGTATTTGGTATGTTTTCTGTATCGGCCGTAGGTACCGCCGAAGTTGAGGCAGACGGCGTAGTAATGACCTGGGCGGATTTTGTTGAGGACTATGCAAGCTTTGCAGGTTCTTCCGTCAAGCTTCTGAACGATGTGGATGCATCCGAACTATCGGAAAGCCTTGCGGAGTTCACCGGAACATTTGACGGTGACGGCAATGCGATAAACGGGCTGAACAGGGCACTGTTCGCCTCGCTAAACGGTGCGACGGTACAGAATCTCACGCTGAACGGCAATATTACGAATTATGTTTCTGATGTTCCGGCGCAAGGATACAACGGTATTGCGGCACTTGCCTATATCGCAAGCGGATCGGTCACGGTCAAACGGTGCGTCAACAATGCCTCTCTTTCTATGGTCGGCGATACAAATATGAACGCAGGGGGATTTTTCCCCGGAATTGAGGATGCCGGCTTAAATCTCAATATGGTATCATGCGTCAATAACGGCAATATCGAAATTACGAACAATAATGGCAGTGCTAAAAACGTATATGCAGGTGGGCTTATCGGAAGAGTCAATAAGGGGCAGATAACGATCGGTAAATGTATCAATACGGGTAATATCAGGGTCTCTGTCACAACAGCTTCAGGCAATATCAGAGTCGGAGGCATTATGGGTACCGGAGGCGGTCGGTTCAACAGCTGCGTCAATACGGGAAGCATTACATCCTTTACCCAAGCAGGGGGCATAGTCGGCGTTGTAAGAGACGTAGCAACCGATATTGTGAACTGCTATAATTACGGAACGATAACCGGTGGCGGAATCGTCGAAAATTCAAAGGTCTTTGACTCCGGTGCGGGAGGTATCGCAGGACATGTCGGTCAGATCAATACTACGGTTACTGCCTGCGTCAACGAGGGTATAATCAAGAGCTTATGCGAAACGGCTTCCACAACGGATACCGAGAAGAATCGCGCAGGCGGTATTGTAGGTATGACCAACGGCACCGGGACAACACTGACAATCGCCCAATGTATCGTTCGCGGCACAGTTTCAGGCGAAAACGTGTCGGGAAGTATAACAGGATACACCAATAAGGCTATTTCCATTTCCGATTGCCTTATAAATGCGTCCGTTGAGGATGCAAACGGAGCAACCGTTGCGTTTTGCGGGGCGGACAGCGGAAAGACGATCACGGTTACCAATACCAAGTATGTGTCCGCGGAGAGTCAGGACAACACCGTATCCGGCGAGGAAGCATGGGCTGTCGAAGTGAAGATCGATTTCGTGGGATTTCAGACCGGTGACGTAGAAAACGGTTCGTTTAAAGTTCGTTTCGTATCTGCCGTTACAAAAGAAGCGCTTTCTTACGATGCGGTAGGTTATGAGATCATTCGTTATAACGGGGTGGATGAGGTCAGCGATGTGGGCGCACTGAACAAGCAAACGACCACGGTATTTAAGTCCCTCACTGCCGACGGCGTTGTATTTACACCCGAGCAGATCGCGAGCGACGCTGATTACTTTGTCCCGCTTACCGTTAATTCCGTGCCTGCTGCGGGAAGCGTCACCTTTATCGTAAGACCGTTTCTTGTTGACGCTGAGAACATAATTTACGGACTCCCCCGAAGCTTTACCCTGGTCGACGGTCAATATAACGGTTAAGCTGTCAGAGCGACATTGTAAAGCAAGAAAAGGAGATATCGCATGAAGAAAACATATACTGTTCCTGAAATCAAACTATGTACTATGCCGTTAAAAGACACGATCACCGTCAGCATTCACGCTGACGGCTATGGCGAAGCGCTTGACTTTTCAGACAGCATTTGGTATTGATCGAGCGATCGTAATGACAATTATATATCCGGCAGAATGACCTTCTGTCGGATATATTTAAACACAGATGGCAGATGTAAAGGAGTAAGCGATGAAAAAATGCTTGACGCTGTTTTTGGTTTTTACAATGATTATCGCTATCGTTTCCTGTAACAAAAATGCCGACGATCCCGCAAACAATGGGGATACGGCGGTCGGGTCATCGACGGAGTCGGTGTCGGAAAGGACAACGGAATCCGGAACAGAGGAGATACGCAAGCCCACGGATCCTTTGGGAGGAAGCAATACGGAGAGCGGTTCTGACGACAGAGAAGATCCCGGGGAAGAGAACGGTAACAACGTAAAACTGACAGTTGAACCTTCCGGATACGGAGAGGATATTGATTACGGCAACGAAAGCTGGAATTGATTTTTGAGTCCGGAAGTCATGATTCTCGAAAAAGGAAAAACAATATGAAAGTATATCTGGATATTCATACTCACAATATATATTCCGACTGTTGCACAGACCTCGGATTTTCCACCCTTGCTTTTCTGAAAAAGGAAGAAGAGCTTGGAATGCGCGTGGTCGGATTGTCCAATCATATATGGGACGAGCGCGTAAAAGGCTGCTCACGGTGGTATAAGCATCAGACCATCGCCCGCGCCGAAGAGGCCAAGGAGTTGTTTGGACGCGCGGCACCGGGTATGCGGGTCTTGTTCGGTGTCGAGGGAGAATATTTTGCGTGTCATGACCGTCTCGGAATGTCCGAGGAGGGTGCCGACCATTTTGATTATCTCCTGTTTGCGCATTCTCATCTGCACATGAGAAATAACGTTATGTGGGATTTTCCCGAGATCGTCGAGGCGAGAGACGAGATACGGCGCAAAATGACCGAGCAGTTCTCGTATATTCCCGAAGAACAGATCGATATCACGGTCAACGCTCTGACTGAAAACGATATTCGCAAGATATTTCCCGCACTTGAAATCGACTGCAAAACGCATATAAACAAGTCCATGGTGAATAACTTCCTCGGGTTGCTTGAAAATACCGAGTTTCAAAAGATAGTACGCAAGAAGGCGGTGTCGATCGCGCATTCCTTTTCGCCCTGCGGTGTGCCTCCTAAGGAGAAGAACGGTTATCTCGAACTGATTCCCGACAATACCTTTGAAATGTGCTATAGCAAAGCGGCGTCCATGGGTGTGAATATTGAGCTTGGTTTGAATTCAATCCGTACCACCGATCAAAATCTTGATACCAATCAGTTAATAAGGGCGTATTCAATCGCAAAAAAGGTGGGGTGTAAATTTACTTTTGCCACCGACGCTCATTCGCTGAAAGACCTGGAGAAGATAACGTACGGCGAGACCGTAGCTGCCAAATTGGGACTGACGAAGAACGACATCGCCGAATTTGTAAGAGACGGAGTGGATGAATAGAAAAAATCATATGATATTGAACATAGAGCAGATTAAAGCTATAACAAGGGGAATTGTACGTATCGAGGAGGCGGACGGTTATCTGCGCCTCTGTCGTATGAGTGAAGAACAGGAAAAATATTATGCGGAAAATACGCCTTTTTTACATAAGGCCGAGGCTTCTGCCGGCGTGCGACTGGCATTCAGGACCACGTCGAAAAAAATATCCTTTGATTTTCGTTCGTTTCCGGGCTCAAGCCGCGTTTTTTCATGGTTTGACCTTTATATCAACGGCGCTTTGTCACGACATTTCGGTTGGGAAGGCAGTGAAATAGCTTCGGGACATATGGATATTGACCTCGGAGAGGGCGATAAGATAACGGAGCTTTATTTTCCATGGTCACGCCGCACGGATATTGCCAATGTAACGTTCGACGACGGCACGACACCTGCCCCGCTCTTCCGAAGAAAAACATTACTCTGTTTCGGCGATTCCATTACCCAGGGATTTGATAATCTTTATCCCTCCCGCTCTTATGTCTCATGTCTTGCCAGATTACTCGGCGCAGACGAGATCAATAAGGGCGTGGGCGGTGAGAAATTCTGCCCTGAAATATTGGACACGGATGAAGATGTGTGCCCGGATATGGTTACCGTAGCTTACGGTACAAACGATTGGGCGAAGCTGACAAGAGCAGATTTTGTCCGAAAATGCCGTGCGTTCTGCGTTCAGGCGTCGGAGATGTATCCAAAGGCTAAGATATTCGTTGTCTCGCCGATCTGGAGAATCGACGAGTGCAAAACTTACGAATTCGGCGTACCGCTGAAAGGCGTTCATGAAGCGATGGCGGAATGTTGCAACGGTCTTTCCAACATTGTTTTGATCGACGGTTATCCTTTGGTTCCGCATATGAAGAAGTTTTTCAGGGATCTCCGGGTACATCCCGCAGACGAAGGTTCGGCATTTTATGCGGAGAATCTCTATGCCGAGATCGTGAAATATATGAGGTGAGCATATATGGCTACGGCAAATACACACGTCGCAATGCAGTGCCCGTGTAAAAAGACAGAAAAGAGGTTTTAAATGAGCGTAAAAATAATATTTACAGATCTTGACGGCACTCTGCTCTCGGGGGGACAGGTGGCAATATCCGCACGGAATATGGAGGCTCTGAAAGCAGCTTCGGATCAGGGCGTTTTGATCGTTCCATGCACGGGACGTTGCGTGGATATGCTTCCGCCGCAGCTTTTGACGGCGGATTTTGTAAGATACGTCGTTTCCTGTCACGGAGCTCGCGTCTGCGACCGAAAGACGGGAAAAACTATACATGAAGATTCATTTACGCCCGAGGAGTCATATGAGATACTGAAAATCATCGAGGGCAGGGGCATTTACACCGAAATTGCCGCGAACAATAAGATATACGTCGAAAAGTCCATAGGGGACGCTTTGGCAGACTATCCGGTTCCTATTCACCACGATTGGTATATGCGGGACCGCCGTTTTATAGCCGTAGATTCCATTGCGGAATATTTCTTGCACAATAGGATCGGGATCGACAAAGTCAATATCTATTCGATGCCCGATGAGATATGTGAAGAGGTATACCGTCGGCTTGAGGAGACGGGCGTGGTGAAGTATACTTATCCATGGGTTTCACCGAATCTTGAATTTTGCCGGTACACGCTCCGGAAGAAATCTGCCGTTCAAACGCTTTTGGATACACTCGGCATCCGAAAGGATGAAGTTTTTGCCATAGGTGACAGTCACGCCGACTGTGATCTTCTTGAACTTGCGGGGATCTCCGTGGCGATGGGGAACGCTGTGGATATATTGAAGAGCGTAGCTCGGTATGAAACCGATGTAAATACGGCGGACGGCGTTGGAAAAGCGATCGAGCGGTATGTGCTTGACGAAGGAGCATCGGCGGATCCGGTGTCCGCAGAGACCTTTAAAAAGAAAAATAATTTGCTTGTGTGTATCGATTCCGACGGTTGCGCTGTGGATACTATGGAGATCAAGCACAAGGAATGCTTCTGTACCGCGTTCATTGAGTGTTTTGGACTTCAGGGAATTGCAAAATACGCTCGGGAGGCATGGGAATATACAAATCTGTATTCCAAGACCCGCGGGTTATACCGAATGAAGACCCTGGTGCTTTCTATTGAGCTTTTGTCGAAACGCCGCGAGGTCGTCGAAAAGGGTTTTCGCCTTCCCGATATTACAGAGTTGAAAAAATGGCTCCGTTCCTCGCCGGTACTCAACGATGCGAGTCTTCTCGCATACGCAGAGTCTCACGATGACAAGACGCTGTATACAGCTCTGGAATGGTCTGCCGAGACAAATCGGAGGATCAAGCGTATTGTACGCAATGTACCTCCGTTCTTGTATGTGAGAGAAAGCCTTGAAAAGCTTCATGGAAAAGCCGACATCATAGTGGTTTCCGCGACGCCTACTGCCGCGCTGGAAAATGAATGGAGCGAGCACGATATCAAGAAATATACCGCTTTTATCTGTGGTCAGGAATACGGTGCAAAGAGGGATGTTATCTCAAAATTCGGAAAACAGTATGGCGAGGGAAGGATACTTATGATAGGCGACGCTATGGGCGATCATCAGGCGGCGACGGAGGCAGGAAGTGCTTTCTATCCTATTTTTCCAAATGCTGAGGACAGTTCATGGAAGAATTTCCATGATAGTGTATCCGATATCTTTACGAGAGGCGAATATACCCCGGAGATGCAGGAAAAATACGTGGATCGTTTGAAAACGATTCTTTCCGATCGCCCGGGTTGGGACGAAGTTTGATTCCTTTGAAGAGTGTAAATACCATTTATTGAGTCGGTTGATAAAATCTGAACTGTAAGGTTGATAACAAAAGAGAGTATTGCACCGTCTTTCAGAATTTTTCAGATAAAACTCATGGCAGAGCTGTTTTCAGACAACGCTCTGCCATAAACGCAAGGAAAGGATCTTTAACATGAAAAAAGCCATAGTTTTTCTCCTCGCCATAGGTATTTGCATCGGGTTTGCGGCATGCTCCTCTGAACAGAACGATGAGACGGACATCACAAGATCCGACAACTCTTCCTCGACAAATACCGCAACGGACGGAACGACCGCATCGGATAAGGGTGACACCACTGATACGACCGTCAGCAAAACCACCTATTCTCTTAACAGCAAGACCGCAGGTGTGAAATTGCTCGGCGTTCGCAATGAGCCTTCCGAAAAGTTTATTTCATGCGACTGGAGTTGTTCGGGTTTTGAAATGAATGTCAACTGCCTTGAAAAAGGAGATATAATATTTCATGCAAGCGCCAATGCGGGGTGCTATTTCCGTGCCTATGTCGACGGAGCAGAATGGGGCGAATATTACGTTGTCGATACCACTCTGCGCGAGATCGTACTGAAGGATGTTCCTTCGGGAACTCACACGGTGCGCTTGATAAAGGTTACGGGTCATACACTTTCATGCGCGCAAGTGGTTGATGTATGCTTTGCGGGGAGCATCTCGGAAAATACTCCGGCACAGAAGGAGCTTTATATCGAGTTTGTCGGCGATAGCATCTGCTGCGGTTGGGGCATGGTCGGAACAAAAGACGGTCAGTATACGGGACAGGATGGTTCTCTTGCCTATCCGTATCTGGTAGCGGAAGCTATGAATGCCGATTATTCCATAACGGCTCTGTCCGGTCAGGGACTTCTTAAGGGGGCCCCCGGAATGACCAACGGTTATCTGATGACAAGCCCTAAACGCTCTTCATCAAACTATAACTTTGAGCGTACGGCGGATGTCGTTGTCATCAACATCGGCACTAACGATTATGCTTATCGTGATAAGTACGGAATTACCTCCGAAAGCTTCGGCGAGGCATATATGGCGTTTCTTCGGACCGTTCGGGAAAAGAATCCGAAATGCAAGATCATCTGTATATACAACACAATGAACGACACATGGTCGGATGCTCTCAAGGGGGCGGTGGAAATTGCGGGCGGCGAGGCTTCGGGAATATTTCTCGTAAAATTTGACCGCGCGAGTGTAGGACATCCCAACATAGCGGAGCAGACATCGTATGCATCTGTGCTTAAACCTGTTATCGAAAGTGCTTTGGAGCAAAAGTCCTCTGGTGTCGTCAAATAAAGCGGTGTCGGAATGTGTGTTTCATGCCGTGATTTCAAAGATCCGGTTTTACCAAGGGGAAGGGCGTTTTTATTACAACTTCCGAAAAATTTTTTGAACCATAATATTCAAGAATATTCAAGGCTATAACCAAACGGTGGCTGCATACCGAGTCAACCTCGGCATTACAGCCATCGTTTTTTCTAATTGTTATGTTCGACACGATTGAATATCCATGCTAACATCACCGAATTTGTCGGCATTTGGACGTGGAGAGAACCTATTATCTGCCTTTTTCGATGTAGAATTACCCTATGATGCAACCGTTCGAAATCGGGGTGTCTGAAAAACACTTTGCCTTCCCGTGCAACTCATATTAAATTTGTATCGGATGCATCGTTGCCATGTCTCTGAAATCATTCGCAACCATTGCGGTTACATTAATATTATACATATATCTGTGTTAATGACATCGGCACTCGGCACTGCGCTTTTGACAACGGCAGTAGTATATGTGTCAACAGAATGCGCAAGGGTGCAAAAATGGTATAAAGCAACGATTTGGTGATTTATATACAAAAAACGGGTCGCGCAACACAGGATCAGACCTGTGTTTTTTTGTCAAAAACGTATATATTATGATATTCAACGTTATATTTTTGGTGTTTATACCGGCTTTCGGCTATAGTGTAAAATGTCCATAAAGTGAGAAAGACAGTCTTTATTTTTGGTTGATATGACACCGACACTCTGCTATACTTATTATGGTTGTGAAGCCTTGGAGCAGCTATCCGGTGTCAGGTGCAACCGACCGATCTTTTAAGAGACTGTTCGGAATTATATGCCGGGACAACGGAGCTGAATGTATGAACAGGAGGAATTTATATTGATGGCATTGAAAAGAGTTATTTTACTTTTGTTGTTGTCGGCTATGTGCTTTGCGGTGTTCGGTTGTCGAAGCATAGAGACACCTTCCGAGGAGATTTCAGCGACAACAGCCGAATCGGTCAGTGACTACAAACCGGTTGAGCGGAATTATAACGGCAGAGATTATAAAATTCTGATCTCAAGTCAAATGGAATCGCTTTATATATCAAGCAAAGAGGAAAGCAATTTGTTGCCTAAAGAGGTTTATCGGCGCAATACAGCGACAGAATCCATGTACAATATCAATATTAAGTATTACGCCCTTGACGGCAACTCTACGGGGCAGAAGGAATTGGCAAATAATATACGCACCACTTCAATGAGTCAGGAGACCGCATACGATCTTATTGTGGCTCCCTCCTGTTACATTATGGGGCTCGTCTTTGACGATTATTATTGGAATGTCCGGGAATCGGAGTATATCAACTGGGAGCGACCATGGTACAACAAGGTCGCTAATGATCTGAACGAAATTGACGGTAAACTGTTCGGCGTGTCAAGCAGCTTCGCAATAAGTCAGCTCCATTACGCCATTGGAATTTATTACAACAAAGAAATTTATGATAATCTGGGTCTTACCTCGCAATACGACCCTTACGAGCTTGTTGACAGCGGCAACTGGACTTTTGAGACCTTTAATATAATGAACGAAATAGCATCGAAAAACGTTGACCCCGACAACTTCAAAAGCGACGGGAGCGGTACTTATGGGTATATCGGAAATCTGCACTCCTGTAGCGCGGCTTTGATCGCCTCGGATACGCCTTTTATTGAAAAGTCTTCGGACGGAGAATTGTCCATCGTTCATTATAATCAGCACCTTATCGATGTTTTCGATACCTATTATGATTTTTACTCGAAACCGTATGTGTGCAGGATATGGAACGATGACGATGTTATGTCTGTTTTTTCAAGCGGTAACTCGCTGTTTGCCGCTCATATGCTAAGATATATGATTTCAGGCTCAAACCTGCAGAATGTCAACTGGCGATACGGAATACTTCCGTTTCCGAAATACACTGCGGAGCAAGCTGAATACAAAACATATTCAGCGCGCTGGGAGCTTGCTTGTATTCCGGCTGTATCCGACCATGAATTTTCATCTGTAATATTTGAATTTCTGAGCTATGAAACATACGATAAATTGATACCTGTTTATTTCGATAACGCGCTTCAGTCGCGTTATGCCGACACGGAGGACGATGCGCGTATGCTCGGCATTATCCGTGACACCGCTGTTTGTGAGTTTGCGGCGACATATTACAATCAGACCAATAAGCTATACGCCTTTACTCGCGACCTTATCTATAACGAAAATCCCAATCTTACAAGCGAATGGGAAGCAAATCGAAAAGCCTTTGAAAGTTCGCTCCGTATCCTTAAAGATGCGTTTTCAAAAATGGATTAGCCCGGAGCGTTCCTTCGGATAATTATAAGAAAGGATATAACCGATGTCTAAGATCATAAAAGGGGTTGTCTGCGATATTCGCCTCAGTGACCCGGAGCTGTATGTTGACAATGAAAGCCGGAGGCGGAGTGGGCATATGTCACACGCACTGGTGGAATATGAGCCGGGAAAGGTGCTTGCCTTCAACGCCAATTATTCACCGATGAGACTTAAGGGACACAACAATTACGGGTGGATAGAATACAGGCGTTCTACCGACGGCGGCGAGAGCTGGAGCGGGATATATGAGTTGCCGTACTCAAAAGAGGCTTTTTATGACGGTGTGTTTACACTGTCATGCGAAAAAGCGGTTTTTTCCAAGGGAAACATAATTCTGTTTTGCACGCGGAACACACCCTATCGTGAGGTGTGCTGCGAACCGTGGCTTACCCCGACATACGTTATCAGCAGGGATGGCGGTTGCACTTGGAGTGAGCCGCGTGAGCTTACTGCATATCCGGGGCGGGTCTATGACGCTGTCGTGTACGACGGTGATGTGTATGTCCTCGAATTCTGCAACGAGGCTGAAAACGGATATTTTACCGGGCATAGACCGGAGGATGTCTATCGGTTGTTTAAAAGCTCGGACGGCGGAGCGAGCTTTTCCGAGCAATCGGCGCTTCCTATTGACTGGTACGGTCGGGGCTACGGCTCAATGCTCTTCCGCCCGGACGGGAGCCTAATAGTATATGCATACAACATCAACGACGAGTATACCATGGACTGGACACTGAGCAATGACCGCGGTAAGACCTGGGAGACACCGGATAAATCATATGTTTCCCTCGGAATACGCAATCCGCAGACGGCGATCCTCGGTGATACATATATACTTCACGGGCGCGGAGCAGCAGGAAAATCCTTTGTATTCTATACGTCGTCAGATGGCCTCGAATGGGATGCGGGACACGTTCTGGAACCGTATAAAACGCATTGCTATTACAGCAACAATATTGTCCTGAAAGACAAGGATGGTGTGGAGCGCCTGCTGATACAATACTCGGAGTTATACAATAATTACTGT